>JAKAHL010000134.1 GCA_021815005.1 Chloroflexota bacterium | reverse complement strand
GAGATGCCCGGGTCGGCGGCCGGCGGCTCGAGCACGACGCTGACGCCCGGCTGGGCGGGCGAGCCCAGCGTCGTCCAGCGCATGCCGTAGGCGCTGACATCGTTGCGCACCTCGAAGCCCAGGGCGTCGCGGTAGAACGCGATCGCCTTCTCGTGATCGTCAACGGCCAGGAAGCAGTTCTGCAGGGTCATGTCCATGGCGCGACTCTAGGCGACGCCGCGTGCGGGCGCTTCTCGAATCCTGACCGGTCGGGCCGCGGACCGGACCAGGCACGCCGGCAGCGGCTCGGCCCACGAGTGGTCGCGGGCTCGGTAGGCGCTCGGGCTCTCGCCGACGAGCTCGGCGAAGCGCGTGCTGAAGGTGCCCAGGGACTGGCAGCCGACCTCGAAGCAGACCGCCGTCACCGACAGGTCGCCGCGCCGGAGCAGCGCCATCGCCCGCTCGATGCGCCGGGTCATCAGGTAGCTGTACGGCGTCTCGCCGTAGGCCGCCCGGAAGCTGCGCGAGAAGTGGCCCGACGACATGCACGCGGTCCGGGCGAGCGCCTCAACGTCGAGCGGCCGGGCGAACTCGCGATCCATCTGATCCCGCGCGCGCCGCAGGAGCACCAAGTCGCCGCGGTCCATGCGCGCATCATACGGGCCCGCCTCGAGGCCCGGTTTCGGAGACGGCGAGGGCGTCCCGGCGACTGCCGAGGAGCCGACGGGCCGCGGCCAGCCCCCGCTCCGGGCGAGAATGGGCGCGACATGGCCACCGCCGCCGACAGCCCAGCCCCCACGGCCGCCACTCCTGAGCCGGAGCCCGCGTCTCCGGCCGCGTTCGACACGCCCACGATCGTCGCGGTGGCGGCTGCGCACTTGGTCCACGACACGTACCCGGCGTTCATCGGGGTGCTGCTGCCCCTGCTCATCCCCGCGCTCGGGATCAACCTCGCGGTAGCGGGGCTCCTGGCGGCGACGTTCCGCGTGGGCACGGCCGTCCAGCCCGTCCTGGGGCACATCGCCGACCGCGTGGACACCCGCTACTGGATCGTGCTGGCGCCGGGCGCAACGGCGATCGCGATCTCGCTGGTCGGCGTCGCCCCGTCACCGGCCGTCGTCGCGCTGCTGCTCGCGCTGGCGGGCCTGAGCTCGGCGGTGTTCCACCCGGCCGCCGCCGCGCTCGTGACGCGGTCGTCGGGGACCGAGTGGGGCCGCGGGACGTCCATCTTCATGACCGGCGGCGAGTCCGGGCGCGCGCTCGGGCCGCTCGCGATCGCCGTGGTGCTCTCGACGGTCGGGCTGGCCGGATCCTGGATTGCCCTGGTACCGGGCGTGCTGGCCTCGGGAGCGCTGCTCGTCAGGGTTGCCCGCCGGGCGGAGCTGCACCTTCGCCGGCCGGTCGGCTCGATCCGCGAGGGTCTGCGCGAGGCCAAGCGCCCGTTCCTCCTCGTGTCCGCGGCCAGCGCGCTCCTCTCGTTCTCCACCTCGGGTCTGCTGGTCTTCATCCCGACGTACCTGACCGGTGCCGGTGCGGGCCTCCTGCTCGCCGGGGCGGCCGTGACCGTGTTCGAGATCGGCGGCGCGGTGGGCGCGTTCACCGGCGGCACGATGTCAGACCGGATCGGACGGCGACCCACGCTCGCCATCGCCGCCGCGGGCGCCGTGCCGCTGATCGTCGCATTGGCACTGCCCGCCGGACCCGCGATCCTGCCGTTCCTCGCGGTCGCCGGTGTCCTGCTGCTCTCGGCTGGGCCGGTGGAACTGGTGCTCATGCAGGAACTCCTGCCTCGCAACCGCAGCACCGCGGTGGGCCTGAGCATCTTCGTCACCACGGTCGCGACGGCGCTGGGCTCGATCGCCGTCGGCGCGCTGGGCGAGGCGATCGGCCTGCAGGGCGCGCTGCTCCTCGCGGCAGGCGCGGCGTTCCTCGCGCTGCCGTTCGTCGCGCTGCTGCCCGAGACGCGCCACGTGAGCCGCGAGGCGGCGTAGGCCGCCGGCGAGACCGCTGGGCGGACCCGTGGGTCAGGGGGTCCGGGCCGACGACACCGTGACACGCCAACGTGACCGTGGCGGCCGGCAAGCACGTGCAGGTGACGATTGCCGTGCCCTGAGGGCCGGCAGCGCTCCGTCGCCCGGAAACGGATCGCGGCCCCCGCCGAACACCGCCAGAAGCGCGCCGTTAGGATCAGCGCCATGCCCACCCTGCTCGACCTGCTCGAGGCCAGCGCCTCGCGATACGGCGACAAGCCCGCCCTCGGCCTGCGACGCGACGACGGCACGACGTGCCACTGGTCGTACGCGGAGGTGCTGCGACGGAGCCGGATCGCGGCGTGGCGGCTCCGCGCGCTGGGACTCCGGCCGGGCGACCGCGTCCTCACCTGGTCGCCGTCCACGCCCGCTCTGCCGGCGGCGTACTTCGGCGCGATGTACGCGCGTCTGCTGTACGTCCCGCTCGACGCCCGGATGGCCCCGGACACGATCACGCGGATCGTGGCCCGGTCGGGGGCCGTGCGGCTGGTGCTGGGCACGGGGCGCGACGCGCCGGACCCGAGCGAAGTCGGGCTCGAGCGCTTCCCCACCACGCTGGTCGAGGACCTGTCGGCCGACCCCGACGACACCTTCCCGGCCGACTGGGAAGCGCAGCTCGCCGCGTGGGAGCGGCCGGCCGACGACGAGGTGTTCGAGCTGATCTTCACCTCCGGCACCACCGGCAGCCCCAAGGGCGTGATGCTCGCCCACGACAACGTGCTGGCGGGCGTGGCGTCGTTCCACCGGATCATCGACCCCATGGAGCACCGCCTGGTCTCGCTGCTCCCGCTCTCGCACCTGCTGGAGCAGGCCGTGTCGCTGTTCTACGCGATGGAGGTGGGCGCGGACGTGCTCTACGTCCGGTCGCGCAACCCGCGGGTGATCTTCAGCGCGCTCGCCGAGCACCGGGTCACCACGATGCTCCTCGTGCCCCAGGTGGTGGACCTGTTCTGGAGCGCGATCGAGCGGGAGGTCGGGCGGCAGGGCCGGACGGCGTCGTTCAACCGGCTGCGCGCGGTCGCCCGGCGGCTGCCGATGCCCGCCCGGCGCCTCCTCTTCCGCAGCGTGCACGCGCAGCTCGGCGGCGGGCTCCGCCTGTTCGCCACCGCGGGCGCCTTCCTGCCGCCCGCCCTCCAGCGGGCATGGGAGGACCTGGGCGTCATCGTCCTCCAGGGGTCCGGCGCCACCGAGACCGCCGCGGGCAGCTGCACCACGATGCGCGACCACCCGCTCGGCTGCGTGGGCTGGCCGCCCGAGCCCGTCCGGATGCGGATCGCGGGCGACGGCGAGATCCAGTTCGCGGGGCCCACCCTGTTCAAGGGGTACTGGGAGGACTCGGCCACCACGGCCGAGGCGTTCACGCCGGACGGCTGGTACCGCTCGGGCGACCTCGGCGCGCTCGACGAGCGGGGCCGGCTCCACCTCCACGGCCGCAGGAAGGACATCATCGTCCTGCCCAACGGCTTCAACGTGTTCCCCGAGGACATCGAGAACGCGCTGCGCGTGGCGGGCATCCGCGACAGCGTGGCGGTCGAGACCCGGCCGGGTCGGATCGAGGCCGTGGTGCTGGCGCCCGAGACCCACGCCGTGCCGGGCGACCCGCGCGCCGAGTCCTCGCTGGAGTCCGCCTCGCCCGAGACCCTGCGGGCCGAGATCGACGCCGCCGTGAGGGCGGCCAACGCCACCCTCGGGCCGAGCCAGCGGATCGCAGGCTGGCGGCTGTGGCCCGAGGCCGACTTCCCCCGGACGCACACGTTCAAGGTGCGGCGGGACCGCGTCCGGACCTGGGCCGTGGTGGACCAGTCGCTCCCCGTCACCGAAGGCGAGGACACGTAGCCCCGCGGTCCGCGGCGGGATGCGGCCGGGACCCGGAGGCAGGGTGCGCCGTCGGCCCCGCTCAGCCCGGGGGCCACCCCATCCGGCGTCCGCCGAGCAGGTGCAGGTGGAGGTGCGGCACCGTCTGGCCGCCGTCCGGCCCCACGTTGCTCACCAGGCGCCAGCCCCCGTCGAGCCCCTCGCGCGCGGCGATCTCGGCCGCCACGGCGACCAGCCTCGCCAGCATGGGCGCGTCGGCCTCGGTCAGGGCGGCGGCGGAGGCGACGTGAGCCAGCGGCATGACCAGCACGTGGGTGGGCGCCTGGGGGTTGATGTCGCGGATGGCGAAGACCAGCTCGTCCTCGTGCACCTTGGCCACGGGGATCTCGCCGGAGGCCATCCGGCAGAACAGGCAGTCGGCGGGCATTCGGGCACAGCTCCTGGGAAGGCGGGGCGGGTTCCGGCACAGCGTAGGGCAGCCGCGCCCGGCGCGCGACGCGCGGGGAGACCCGGCCGCGCCCGGCTCGCGACGCGCGACGCGCCGGGAGACGCAGCCGCCGGGGGCGAGGCGCGCGGCCCCTCCCCTACGCCTCGGTCGGGAGCGGCACTGGCGGCTTGGCCAGCATCGCGTCCAGCGGCACGCGCCCGGCCTCGGTGCTGAAGATCGTCAGCCGGTCGCCCACGCGCAGCACCGCGTTGCCCCGCGGGACGATGGTGCGCCCCTCCCGGAGGATGCTCACGAGCACCGTGTCAGGCGGCCACCCGGCCGCGGCCACGGTGACGCCGACGAGCGGCGAGCCCGAGGGCACGTCGGCCTCGATCATCGCGCCGGTGGTGGACACGGAGCGGACGCGCCGCACGTTGGAGGCGAGCGCCGCCCGGTACGCGGTCATCACGTCGCCGGTCGAGAGGATGCCCGCCAGCCCGTCCCCGCCCGTCACCGGCACCCAGGCCCGATGGCTGTCGGCGATCGTCGCCAGCACGTCGTCGAGCGAGTCGTCCGCCGACACCTTGGTCGTGTCGTCGGCCACCTCGTCGAGCCGCGTGTCGGACGGGCGCTTCTCGAGCGCGTCGAGCTCCACCGTCCCGCGCAGCGCCCCGCGGCCGTCGAGCACCGGGGCCCCGGGCAGCCCGGCGTCGCGCAGCCGCGCGATGGCGTCGCGGACGGTGTCCGCCGCGCGCAGGGTCAGCAGCGGCGCCCGGGCCGCGTCGCCGGCGGGGATCGAGGACAGCAGCGGCATCGCGAACCGGAACTGGTGCGCGGGCGACTCGGCCCGGGTGAGCAGCTGGGAGCGGTAGATCGTGTGCCTGCCCACCACCAGCATCGCCACGCCGATGGCCAGCATCGCCGGTGCCAGCATCGCGAGGTTGCCCGTCATCTCGGCCACCATGAGCATGACCGCCAGCGGCGCGTGGGCGATGCTGCCGAACAGCGCCATCATGGCCACGATCACGAACCCCGACGGGTCGGCGGGCACGGCCGGGGCCACGCCCTCGAGCAGCCGCCAGGCGCCCGCGCCGAGCAGGCCGCCGATCACCATGCCGGGCCCGAAGATGCCGCCCGAGCCGCCCGAGCCGATCGACAGCGAGGTGGCCAGGATCTTGGCGAACGGCAGGGCGAGCACCACCCACAGCGGCAGCCCCAGCAGCGTCTGGCGGTCGAGCCCGGCCTGGACCCAGCCGTACCCGGTGCCCAGCGCGCCCGGCACGATGAGGCCGATGCAGCCGACCGCGAACCCGGCGATCGCGGGGCGCACCTCGCGCGGCAGCCGCCAGCTCGAGAACCAGCGGCCGGCGCCGTAGAAGCCGCTGATGTACAGCCGCCCGACGATGCCCGCCAGCAGCCCGATGAGGGCGTAGTAGACGAGCTGGACGGGATTGGTGAAGCCGGCCGAGGCGACGTCGCCGAAGATGGGCGAGAAGCCGACGAAGACGCCGAAGACCGAGAAGGCCACGATCGAGGCGACGAAGCCCGGGATCAGCGCGTCGGCCTCGACATCGTCCTCGTACGGGATCTCGGCCGCGAGGACGGCGCCGCCCATGGGCGCCCGGAAGATGGCGCCGATGCCCGCGCCCATGCCCGTGGCCACGGCGATCCGGGCGTCCCGGGCATCGAGGTCCAGGACTCGGGCGAGGAAGCTCCCGAAGCCCGCCCCGATCTGCGCGGTGGGGCCCTCGCGGCCGCCCGACCCGCCGGACCCGATGGTGATCGCCGAGCTGACCAGCTTGATCAGCGGGATGCGGCCGCGTACCCGCCGCGCGCCGTGGTGGAAGGCGGAGATGGCGGCGTCCGTGCCG
>JAKAHL010000133.1 GCA_021815005.1 Chloroflexota bacterium | reverse complement strand
TACTTGGCGCGCTGGGCGTCGGCCAGCGCCTGGTCCGGGGTCTCGAACACGGCGCACGAGTACGTCAGCGTCTCGTCGAGGAACAGCCGGTAGAACGCGTTGCCCAGGTCGTAGTGGGCGGCGATGTTCTCACGGGCCTTGGGCTTGGTGTTGCGCCGGGCACGGTGGGCGAGGCGGCGCGGCACCTCGAACGGCCGCCGCCACCAGCCGCCGTTCATCGCCAGCGCCGAGCGGTTGAGCGCGGCCAGCTCGATCAGCGCCTCGAGGTCCGGCGACGACCACTGGCCGTCCATGTACGCGTCGCCGGCGCCGGTCTCGCCGTGGAGCAGCAGGCGCCGCGCGGCGGCCCAGTCATGGACGCGGATCTCCGCGGTGCGGTCGGAGGCGGCATCGCCGAAGGCGCGCCGCCGGCCGTCCGGGGTGACCACGGTGAGGCGGCCCACGCGGATGCGGGTGGCCGCGCGCAGCAGGACCCGCGCCGCGGCGTCGTTCAGCGTCTGCCCGGCCAGCCCGGCCAGCGGCCGCGTGGCGATCCCGAAGCTCACGATGCGGCGCTCCTCTCCGTCGCCGGCCGGGCGGTCGCGGCTGCCCGCCGCGCCTGGGCCTCGGCCACCGCCGGCCCGTGTCGGTGGAAGGTAGCGCCCTCGCGCCACAGCCGCCACGCGTGGAGGTAGATCAGGGCGATCGTCCGCTGTGTCATGAGCGGGTGCCGCAGCAGCGTCCGCAGCAGCGAGCGGTTGGTGAGGCGACGCCGCGTGAGCACCAGGCTCGTCGCCAGCAGGGGCTTGCCTCCCTCGCGCACGTTGATCGCGATCCGCAGACGTCCCGGCTCGTCCGCGACGTGGACCGTGTAGCGCCCGTCCATGCCGATGAACGGCGAGACGTAGAAGTCCTTGTCCATCGAGGCCACGAAGCGGGGGCCGGCCTCCGCGGGCCGGAGCGTGTAGAGGTGACGCTCCAGGTGGGGCGTGTTGCTCACCTCCACGATGACCACGCGGAGGACGCCCGCCGTGTCGCGACAGAGGTAGAAGCTGGCCGGGTTGAACACGTAGCCCAGGTATCGCAGGCTGGTCACCAGCGTGATCCGCCAGCCGGTGGGGTCCTCGCCCTCCGCCCGCAGGTGCGCGAGGACCGTCTCGCGGAGGTCGCGCGACGGCTCCGGCCAGTGGTCCGCGTCGCGGAACTCGAGCACGTTGCGCCGGTTGTGGCCGATGAGCCGGAGCGCGGACGCCACCTCGTCGATCTCGTCGAGGTCCAGCGCGAGGTAGAACACGTCCTGCTCGAGCGCGTGCTCGACCGGCCGTGCCCGGCGGTGCCGGACCGTGCCCTCGACCAGGTGCGATCTCATGCGACCAGCTCGCCCGCCTGCTCGCCGACGAGCGCGACGTTGCGGGCGCCGCCGGCCCGCGACGCGGCCTCGACCATGTCGGCGGCCTGGTAGCCCGATCGGCAGCCGTCCTCGTGGAACCCCCAGCCCAGGTGGGCGCCCGCGTAGAACGTGGCGCGGTGGCCCTGCAGCCGGCCGAGGGCCTGCTGGGAGTTCAGGAGGCGGCGCGTGTACAGCGGGTGGCTCATCTCGCGGGCGAGGATCACGTGCTCGTCGCGGACCGCGTCGCCGGGGTTGATCGAGACGAAGTACTGCGTGGGACCGGGCAGCGCCTGGAGGCGGTTCATGTGGTACGTCATGGTGACCGCGCCGCCGGGCGGGTTGCAGGCGGCCTGTTGGACGTTCCAGCTGGACCACGCGCCGGCCCGCCGGGGCATGACCGAGGCGTCGGTGTGCAGGACCACCTGATTGCGGTTGTACTCGAAGCCGGACAGGGCCGAGCGCTCCGCCGCGTCCGCGTCGCGCAGCAGCCCCAGGGCATCGTCGGCGTGGGTGGCCACGACCACCGCGTCGAACCGGTCGTGGGCGCCGCGGCGGGTTCGGACCTCCGCGCCGGCGTCATCGCGCCGCACCTCGGCCACCGCGTCGCCCGCGCGGACCGCGCCCGCCGGCAGCGTGGCGACCAGCCGGTCCACGTACGTGCGGGAGCCGCCGGTCACGGTGCGCCAGGGCAGCGAGTTGCCGACCCCGATGAGGCCGTGGTTGTCGAGGAAGCGGAGCAGGTAGTCCACCGGGTACTCGAGCGTGCGGCCGGGGGCCGTGGACCAGACCGCCGCCGTGATGGGGACGAGGAAGTGGTCGCGGAAGTGGTGGCCGAAGCCGCGATCGTCAAGGTACTCGCCCAGCGTGAGGCCGGTCTCGCCGGGCGCGTCGAGGACGGCGCGGGCGTCGCGGTAGAACCGCGCGATGTCGGGGAACATCCGCAGGTAGGACGGGCGGGCGAGGAGGTCGCGCTGGGCGAGGAACCCGCCGAGACCCCGCGAGCCGAACTCGACGTCGCACGCGCGGCACGCCGAGCCGAAGGACATGTCGCTGCGCTGCGTCTGCACGCCGAGCTCGTTGAACAGCCCCACGAGCCGCGGGTAGGTGGGCTCGTTGTAGACGATGAACCCGGTGTCCACGTTGAGCGGACCGCTCGGCGTGTCCACCGCGACGGTGGCGACGTGCCCGCCGGGCCTGGCGTCGCCCTCGTAGAGCGTCACCTCGTGGCCGGCGCGGTGGAGCGCGTAGGTGGCGGTGAGGCCGCTGACGCCGGCCCCGACGACGGCAACCCTCATCGCGCGGCCGCCTTCGCCGCCGCGCGGGCGTCGAGCGCGCGCTGCATGCCGCCCAGGGCGTCCGTGGCGATCTTGCGGAAGGCGCCGCCGACGAAGGGCTCAACCAGGCGCATCCAGCCGCCGAGGCGGATGTCGGCCGTGTAGTCGATGCGCGTGCCGGCAGCCGTCGGCTCGAAGCGGATCTCGTCCACGGCCGAGACGCCGGATCCGCGGCCGGTCAGCACAACGCGGCGCGGCGGCTCCCAGGTGGTGATGCGGTACTCCATCGGGGCGACCTTGCCCCGCATGCGGACGCCGAGGCTGTAGCGGGCGCCCAGCCCCGCTTGTCCGTCGCCCAGCCGCTCCGACGTGGCGACGCCCGGGTCCCAGTGGCGTGCATTGGCGAAGTCGGCGATGAAGGCGAAGGCGTCGTCGGCCGCGAGCGGCGTGTCGATCGTCTCGTGGAGGCGGGTCATGGCGTGGGTTCCTCGGTGCTCAGTGCTCGGATGCGTCCCGGTGACCTCCTCTTCGGGCGACAGGGCGATCCGGACGGGTCCGGCGCGCGAAGGGTTGGCGTGATGACCCCGCTGACCCTTGCCGACACGCTCCTCGAGCTGCTGGTCGTGCCTTCGTTCGCCCGCACGGGCTACGCCGTCCGCCGGCGACTGTTCCGCTGGGAGGACCCGTCGCGCTGGTCGCTCGCGGGCCGGACCGTCGTGATCACCGGGCCGACGTCCGGCCTCGGGCGCGAGGCCGCGCGCTCGCTGGCCGCGATGGGCGCGCGCCTAGTGCTCGTCGGGCGCGACGCCGGGCGCCTTGCCGCGACGCGTGACGCGCTGGCGCGGGAGACCGGCAACGACGCGCTCGCCACGGTGGTGGCGGACATGGCGTCCGTCGCATCCGTGCGCGCGGCCGCCGCCACGATCCTCGCGACCGAGCCGCGGATCGATGTCCTGGTGGACAACGCAGGCGCGATGTTCGCGGAGCGGGCGCTCACGGCCGAGGGCGCCGAGCGCACCTTCGCCACGATCGTCCTCGGGCCGTTCGTGCTGCTCGCGCGCCTCGCGCCGCGCCTCTCCGAGAGCCCCGACGCGCGGGTCGTCTCGGTCACCTCGGGCGGGATGTACACCCAGGCCCTGCCGCTCGACGACCTGATGTTCGAGCGGGGCGCGTACCACGGGGCCCGGGCGTATGCGCGGGCGAAGCGCGCCCAGGTGGCCCTGATGCGCGAGTGGGCACGCCGGCTGCGGCACCGGGGCGTGCTCGTGACGGCGATGCACCCGGGCTGGGCCGACACGCCGGGGCTGGCGGCCTCGCTGCCCGGGTTCCGCGAGCGCCTGGGGCGGCAGCTGCGGACGCCGGCACAGGGCGTGGACACGCTGCTCTGGCTGGCGGCGGCGCCGCGTGAGCAGGTGGCCCCGGGCCGGCTGTACCTGGATCGCCGGGGGCGCCCGTTCGACCGCCTGCCGTCCACGCGGCTGTCGGCGGCCGACCGGCGCTCGTTGTGGGCGAGCGTGGCGGCGATCACCGGGGAGCCGGACCTGCCTGCGGCCTGAGCGGCCACGGGGCTGGCGCGGCGCGCGGTTGCGGCGCGCCCCTCGCGCGGCCCTCTCCTGTTGCGGCTCCGCCGGTGACGGGCACCCGGGGCGGCCCCTCGCGCGGCCCCCGCGCGACCGCCGCGATCTTCGCGCGGCCTTCGCGCGGCCCCCGCGCGATCTTCGGGCGCCCGTCGCGCGGCCCGCGCGATCTTCGCGCGGCCCTCGCGCGGCCCCCGGACTGGCAGTCCGAACTTCTGGCCCATCGGGGTCGACATCCTGCATACGAGTCCGAATGGCGACCTGCGCCGAGCCCGCGGGAGCCCAAATCCGGCGCCGTCCGGACTGGAGGTCCGAATCGCGACGATGGAGCGGTCGGAGTTCGGACTCGGGCGCCGAACCCCAGCCCGCACCGCGCGACGGCAGGGGGCCAGCACGCGGCTCGCCGACGACGGCTATGCCGGGAGGTTGCGCGGCCCCCGCGCGGCCGCGCCGATCGCGGGTTGCGCGGGCCCCGCGCGGCCGCGCCGATCGCGGGTTGCGCGGACAGCCGGTTGCGCGGATCGCCCCGCTGCCCGACCCTTAGCGGATCAAGGAGGACCACCGCCCGATGAACGCCCCCGCCCAGCTGCACAACCTGGGCCAGAGCCTCTGGCTCGACAACATCACCCGCGATCTGCTCGACTCCGGGACCCTCGCCCGCTACATCGCGGAGCTGTCGGTGACCGGCCTGACGTCCAACCCGACGATCTACGACAAGGCGATCGGCGGTTCCGCCGCGTATGACGCCGCGGTCCGCTCCGCCGCCTCGCGCGGCCTCTCCGCGGAGGCCACGTTCTTCGAGCTCGCCCTCGAGGACCTCACGCGTGCCGCGGACCTGTTCCGCCCGGTCCACGACCGGACGGCGGGCGTGGACGGCTTCGTCTCGCTCGAGGTGTCGCCGCTCCTCGCCTACGACGCCGCGGCCACCGCCGCCGAGGCCGCCCGGCTCCACGCGGCCGGCGGACGCCCGAACCTGTTCATCAAGATCCCGGGCACGCCCGAGGGTCTGCCGGCGATCGAGGATTCCATCGCGAACGGCGTGCCGGTCAACGTGACGCTGCTGTTCAGCCCCGCCCAGTACGCGGCCTGCATGGACGCCTACACCCGCGGCGTCGAGCGTCGGGTGGCCGCCGGCCTGCCGCCCTACGTCGCGTCCGTCGCCTCGTTCTTCGTCTCCCGCTGGGACGCGGCCATCGCGTCGAGGGTCCCGGCCGAGCTCAAGAACGGCCTCGGGCTCGCCATCGGCGCCAAGGCATACGCGGACTACCGCGCCTACTTCGCCTCGGACCGCTGGGGCCGGCTGCTCAACGAGGGCGCGCGCCCGCAGCGCCTGCTGTTCGCGAGCACGGGCACCAAGGACCCCGCCGCGTCGGACGTGCTGTACATCTCCGGGCTCGCCGCGCCGCACACGGTCAACACGATGCCCGAGGACACGCTCCTCCACTTCGCCGACCACGGCACGGTGCCGGGCGCGCTGTCCGCCGACCCCGCCGGCGCGGACGCGGCGCTCGCGGCCTACGAAGCAGTCGGGATCGACATCGACGCGCTGGGCCACGAGCTCCAGGTGAAAGGCGCCCAGGCCTTCGTGGACTCCTGGAACTCGCTGATGGGGCGGATCGAGACGAAGGCTGGGCAGGTCGCAGCGGGCTGACGCGGCCCCCGTCCAGCCACCGACGAAGCCCGGCCCGCGCCGGGCTTCTCGTTTCCCGGTGCGGCGGAGCGGCGGCGTGCGTGGGCCTCGGGGCGGCCCGCGCATGGCGGCGACACTGCCGGTGTTGCCGGCCGCCGGGCTCAGCCGGCCGACGCGTCCAGCGCGGCCCGCACACGGGCCAGCCGCGCGTCGCGCTCGCGCACGAAGCGCTCGATGCCGGCCAGGAGGTGCCCCGGGTCCAGGTGCGCCTCCTCGATC
>JAKAHL010000132.1 GCA_021815005.1 Chloroflexota bacterium | reverse complement strand
GGTGGCGCTGCCGCTCGCCGGGCACGCGCCGGAGGGCCCGGCACTCGCCTGGCGGGACGCGCCCGTCACGACAGCCACCCCGCCGGGCAGGGTGCCCGGAGCCGACGCGGGCGCGCTCGGGGCGCCCGGAGCCCTGCCCCCCTCGGGCGTGGCGTCACCGACCGCCCGCGCGGGCGTCGGCTGAGCCATGCGCATCCTGCTGGCCGATGACCACACCCTGTTCCGCGACGGCATCGCGTCGTTGCTGGGCGTCTGGGGGCACGTGGTGGTGGGCCAGGTGGCCGACGGCGAGGCGGCGGTGGCCGCCGCGGTTCGGCTGCGGCCGGACCTGGTGCTGATGGACGTGGCGATGCCCGGGGGCGGGGGGCTGGCGGCCACGCGGCGGCTGGCGGCCGAGGCGCCCGAGATCGCGATCGTGATGCTCACCGCGTCCGAGGGCGTGGACGACCTGTTCGCCGCCATCAAAGCCGGCGCCCGGGGCTACCTGCTCAAGAACCTCGAGTCGGGTGAGCTGCGCGCCATGCTCGACGCCGTCGAGCGGGGGGAGGCCGCCATCCCGCCCGCGATCGCGGCCCGGATCCTGGCCGAGCTGGCCCGCCCGCCCGCCGCCACGCCGGGGCCAGATCCGGACCGGCTGACCGAGCGCGAGCTCGATGTCCTGCGGCTGGTGGTCCGGGGCCTGCGCAACAAGGAGATCGCCACCGAGCTGGGCATCAGCGACAACACGACCAAGTTCCACCTTCGGAACATCCTCGACAAGCTCCATGCCCAGAACCGGGCGGAGGTCGTCGCCCGGGCGATGCGCGAGGGGCTGGTCGAGGACGCGTAGTCCTCGCCGGTGCGCCGGCCTGGCGGCCCGTCGGCCGTCCTGCTCAGGCAGCCCCACGCGCGGGCATCGCGTCGGCTGTCGCGTCGGCCGCGCACGCCTCGCACGTGCCGTAGAAGTTGAGCTCGTGCGAGGTGACCCGGAACCCCGCCGGCGCCTCCCACGCCGAGGCCGCGCACGCGTCCACCCGGATCACCCGTCCGCAGCGCGTGCAGATGGCGTGGTCGTGGTGCGACCCGCCGCAGTAGGCGTAGCCCACGGCGCCCGATGCGAGCTCCATGCGCTTGAGGTGGCCGCCCAGGTCGAGCCGCTCGAGCGTCCGGTAGACCGTGGCGAGGCTCGTGGACGGGGCGGCGACCCGCGCCTCGGCAAGCAGCTGCTCGGGGGTCTGCAGCCGGTCCGCGGAGACCAGGGCCTCCACGATGGCCCGCCGCGGCCCGGTCGTCGCGCCGCCCAGCGAGGCCAGCGCGTCGGCGACCCGGTCCCGCTCGCCGGCCCGTTCGATCAGGTGGCGACCCTGCCCCGTCATCGCGCGCGCACCTCCACGAGCTCGAGCGTCCGGGCCCGGCGGATCGCCCGCACGAAGCTGCCGGCCGCGACCACCCCGACGATCATCGCCACCAGCACGAGGCCGGCGTTGATGCTGTCGAGATTCGGGATCCCGAGGCCTGTCGGCAGCCCGGCGTCGAGCGCGCCGGCGATGTTCGGCAGGAGCAGCGACACCAGGCCCCAGGCGGCGAACAGCAGGCCGCCGTACGTCAGGGTGTTGCCGGCCACCGCCCGGGAGACGTAGTTCATGGCCGCGGCACCGAGGTTGCGGCGGCGCATCCACGTGCCGAGCGCCGCCCCGACCAGCGTCTGCACCAGCATGGTGCCGACCCCGAACAGGAGGCCCGGCAGGAAGGCCAGCGCGGCGTTGGGCATGGCCGGCGCCAGGACCGTGTAGATGATGATCGCGAAGGCGCCCGTCCCCCAGCCGGCGATGAAGCCGTGGACCAGCGTCATCCGCACCGGGATCGCCCCGTTGTCGTGCGACGGCATCCCGTCGGTCCCGTCGTGGCGGCCCACCCGGACGACGCGGTGGAGGAGCTGCTCAAGCCACTCGGTCAGGTGCAGCTCGCGGCCGAGCCGCAGGATGTACAGGCCCGAGGCGGCCATCACGATGCCGACCAGCAGGTCGATCCAGGCGTTGAGGGCGCCGCTGGCGAGGATCGGGGCCAGGGCGAGGTAGGCGAGCTCGGACGCGATCGCGCGCTGCACGGCGAACGCCGCGGAGAACAGGAGGCCGGCCTTCATGCCCTGCTTGCCCGTGGCCGCGCCGATCGCGTAGCTCACGGTGATGGGCCAGGTGTGCTCATCGGGCGTGACGCCGTGGAGCACGCCCAGCAGGAGCGAGACGGCGAGGATGCCGAGCACGCCGGAGCCCGTGCCGGCGGCGATCAGCGAGGTGGTTGTCAGCATGGGGGAGGTCTCACGGTTCGGGGGCGATATTGCGAATGAGTCGCATTCGCTGACCAGAGTATGGCCAGGGACCAGACGGCTGTCAAGCGGTCGCGGCACGACGTGTCACGACGGCGATGTCCGCCGGCGCGCCAGGAGCCACTCGCCGCGGGCCGAGGGTCATCCCGGGCCCACCCGAAATGACGGGAAGGAGGCCCACCCCGGAGGGCGTGGCGCCCTCGCGCCCGCGAGCCCACCATCGGTTCACCCACAAGGAGGCGGTGTATGGGCTATCGGATCGACATCGACCACGCGGGATGCATCACCTGCGGCATCTGCATGGACGTCTGCCCGGTCGAGGCGCTCGACATGAGTCGGCCCGACCACCCCGGGATCGAGACGGGACCAGTGGGCGGCAAGCCCCTGCCGTGGGCCATGGAGCGCCCGCTGCAGGTGGGGGAGTGCATCGGGTGCGGCATCTGCGTCCGCGAGTGCCCGCCCGCCGTCATCACCATCGCCGAGCTGCGCGGCGAGCCCACGCCCCTCGCCGCCCGGCAGGGGCCCATCGAGCGGCCGACGGCCGTCGCCGCCGACGAGGCTTGGCTGCCGCTGTCCGCCGTGACCCGCGAGGCCCTCAAGCCCACCCATCCCACGCCCTGGGGCGACCTCTTCCCCTGGGTGACCCGCAGTCGTCCGAAGCCGTGGCAGGCGTGGATGACGATGGTGGACGACGCGCCGCCGCATCCCTTGGCGCCCTGCCAGGAGGCGTGCCCGGCCGGCACGGACGCCGGCCGCTACGTTGGCCTGGTCAGCCAGGGCCGCTACGACGAGGCCTATCAGGTCGCCGCCGAGGTCAACCCCTTCCCGAGCGTCTGCGGCTGGATCTGCACCGCCCCGTGCGAGACCGCATGCCGCCGCGGCGTCCTCGACGAGCCCATCAGCATCCGCACCATCAAGCGCTTCGCCGTGGAGCACGGCACCCTGCCGCCGGCTCCCAAGCCGGCCAAGAAGCGGGGCGAGAAGGTCGCGATCGTGGGTGGCGGGCCGGCCGGCATGTCGGCTGCGTGGTATCTCGCCCGGCTCGGCTACCCCGTGACCGTCATGGAGGCGATGCCGATCCCCGGCGGCATGATGGCGATCGGCATCCCCGAGTACCGCCTGCCGCGCGAGGTCCTCCAGGCCGAGCTTCAGCGGATCCTCGACGCGGGCGTGGAGCTGCGGCTCGACACCGCCATGGGCCGCGACTTCACGCTGCCCGACCTCGAGCGCCAGGGCTTCCGCGCGATCTTCCTCGCCACCGGCGCCTCGAAGTCGCGCCGCCTGGGCGTTCCCGGCGACGACGCGCGCGGCGTCATCCCCGCCACGCGGTTCCTCAAGGAGGTCAACCTCGGCGAGCACCCCACCCTCTCTGGTGACGTGATCGTCGTGGGCGGCGGCTCCACCGCGATGGACGCGGCCCGCTCGGCGAAGCGCTCCGGCGCCGCGTCGGTCTCGATCGTGTACCGCCGAGGGCGCGCCGACATGCCCGCCCAGGGCGAGGAGCTCGAGGCGGCCGAGCGCGAGGGCATCGCGATCCTCGAGGGGCTCGCCCCGTCGGAGATCGTGGGCCGGGACGGCGAGGTTGTCGCCCTGCGCTGCGAGATCACGCGGCCGGCGGGTCGTGCCGACGCGGGGGGCCGCACGACGTGGGCTGCCACGGGCGAAACCCGCGAGCTGCCGGCGACCGCCATCCTGGTGGCCATCGGCGAGGAGCCGGACCCGTCGATCCTCCCCGAGGGCGCGGGCATCGAGGTCAGCGGCTGGGCCGGCATCGTGGCCGACCCGCGCACCCTGGCCACCGGCCGGGCCGGCATCTTCGCGGGCGGCGACGTGGTGTCGGGCCCCAAGACGATCATCGAGGCCGTGGCCGCCGGGCGCCGCGCCGCGGGCTCGATCCACGAGTACCTCTCCGGCGCCCGGAACGGCGAGGCCGAGATCATGCGGGCGGTCCGCGTGGCCACCCCCGCCGAGCCCACGCTGCGTCTCGACCTGGCCGTCCGGCCCCGGACGCACGCACCCCTGCCCATGGTGGACACCGGCCACTTCAAGGCGACGGCCCAGGGCTTCGCCGAGGATGCCGCCCGCGCCGAGGCGTCCCGGTGCTTCCGCTGCGACGCCGTCTACGGATGCCCCACGGTCCGGGTCGCCGCCGGTCGCGGTCCGGCCGACTCGCGGATCGGCGGCCCGTCCGCAAGCCACGCCCCGGTCGCCGCGCCGGGCCCGCTCACGCCCGCCACGCCCCCGTCCCGCCAGCTCACCTCCGGAGGAGCCCAGTGAACGCTGACCAGGTTGCAGGCCTCTTCAACGCCGGCGAGGCGTTCGTCGAGGGCACCATCGCCGCCGCCCTCGTGATCCTGTGGATCCTGACGGTGGCCCTCCACCTCGCCAGGCCGTACATGGCCAAGACCACCGGCAAGTTCACCCTCCGCCTCGGCGCGGACCTGTGGTGGATCATCTACGTGGGCCTGCGCGACATCATGCTGCTCCAGGTCTTCCTCGGCTCGTTCATCTTCTTCTACCCGGACGTCGTCGGCACCAAGCCGCTGCCCGTGACGGGCGGCCTGGCCGCCGTGCTTGCCTTCGTGGTCCTGCTGATGAAGCTGATGGGCAAGGGCGATGAGGACCTCCGCGGCATGCAGATCCAGACCGTCCTCCTGGGCCTGGGCGCGGCCCTCTACATCACGCCGTACCTGTTCGGCCCGCAGACGCAGGCGCTCACCGGCTCGCGCCTCCTCAATCTGTCCAACGTGCTGACCACGTCCCAGAACGTGGCTCTCGCGGAGCCGCTGGCCTACATCTCCGCCGCCCTCGTCGGCATCCTCGGGATCGTGGCCGTCGTCTACAACTTCCGGCTGTCCTACCGGCAGCCCCAGGCCCAGTAGGAGGAGCCGGTCAGATGCTCAACGGCGACCAGCTTGCCAATGCCATCACCAACGGCGGCGCCGATTGGATGGTGGCCTCCGTCGCGGCGGTGCTGCCCATCCTGTGGGCGTTCACCCTGTCGCTCCACTTCGCGCGGCCCTACGTGCTGCGCTTCCTGCAGAAGCTGACGCTCCGCTTCGGCGGCGACGTCTGGTGGCTCAGCTTCGTCCTCACCCGCGATGCGCTGCTGGTGATCACGCTGTGCCTGTCCGTCGTGTTCCTGTTCCCGAACGTGTACCTGCGCGGCGCCGGCCTCGGCGTCACCGCACCCCTGGCGACCGTGGTCCTGATGTGGGCCGCCCTCGTGAAGCTGCTCCGCGACCCTGACGACAACCCGTCCGACTGGCGTCTCCAGAGCATCCTGCTGATCATCGCGTCGGTCCTCTACATCGTCCCGCAGATCTACGGGATGGAGGCCGCCAACCCCTCCTCCGCCTTCCCGTGGAACACCGCCCTCGTCTCGATGACAACCGTGGTCCGCAACGGGGTGACCTTCGTGGCGCCCCAGCCGTACGCGCCGGCGATCCTGTGGATCTCGCTCGTCCTGCTCGGCGCCACCGGCGGCCTGGTGTTCGTGCGGTTCCTGCTGCGCCTCGGCACCCCGGCCGCGGGCGAGGCATCGTCGCTCGTGGAGGGCTGACCCAGCCCGCCACGTGGCTTGGCGGGGCTCCCGCCCGGCCGCTCCCTGTTCCGCTCCCGCGCGTCTCCATGGCGGCGCCACCGGTTCCCCAACGGTGGCGCCGTCATCGTCTGCCCGCCCTCCTCCCGCGCGCTCGGCCCGCCCCGGACGGCCGCGTATCATTCGCACCCATGTGCGAGCAGTTCATCGCCCGGGCGGCCGAGCCGTTCCGCATCGACGAGCTCTGGGACCTCGCCGGGCGGCTCGAGCGATTCGGTCTCGCCGGCTTCGGCTG
>JAKAHL010000131.1 GCA_021815005.1 Chloroflexota bacterium | reverse complement strand
AGCGCCGCGAGCGGGAGATCGCCGCCCGGCGGCAGGCCGGTCGCCGCGCCGGTCGCCGCCGTCAGCCCCGGGGCATCGTCCGGATCGCCGCGATCACCCCGCCGTCCACCAGCAGGTCGGTGCCGGTGACGAAGCTCGCCTGCGGCCCGAGCAGGAACGCGGCCGCGTCGGCGATGTCGTCTGGCGTGCCCACGCGTCCGGTCGCCGACATCGCGATCATCCCGCGCATCTGCTCGCCGCTGGGCCCGCCGAGCTCCGCCTGGCCCATCGACGTGGAGATGACTCCCGGGCTGATCGAGTTGACCCGCGCCCCGCGGGCGCCCCAGGCGCGCGCGGCAGCCTGCACCCGGAGGGCGTTCGCGCGCTTCGCGATCGTGTACGCGCTGCCCGGGTCGGGGACGGCGCCCGGCGCCAGGAACGGCAGCGCCAGCAGGTCGGCCGCCGGGGTCAGCGCCAGCGCCGCCTCCACCTCGGGCGGCAGGGCGCCGGCCATGTGCCCGGCCATGCTGGCGATGACGACGCCGGCACCGCCGGCCGCCACCACGCCCCCGAACGCGTCGAGCGCGAGGGCCACGCCCATCAGGTCCACGCGCAGGATCGCCTCCACCGACGCCTGCACCGGCGACAGGCCGGCCGTGTGGGCGACGTGCGTGACGCGGCCCATCGCGGCCGCCCGCTGCGCCAGCGCCGCGACCGACCCGGCATCGGACACGTCAACGTGCTCCGCGGTGACGTCGTGCCCCTCGCCGCGGAGCCGGTCCGCCGCGGCCCCGAGGACGGCCTCGCTGAAGTCCGCGAGCAGCAGGTGCCGGCCCCCGCCGACCCGTCGGGCGATGGCGACGCCCATCCCGCCCACGCCGATGACGACCACGACATCCCGATCCATGGCGCCTCCTCAACCTGTTGGGTCGGAGCCTACGCCGCGGACGGCCGACCGTCACCTGCCGTCGCCGATCAGGCTAGGATCAGCGTCGGCGCGCGTGCCGGGTGCGCCCCGGCGATGCCGTGGTGCGGCACGATCCGAGCGCGCGGCGACGCCAAGCAGCCGTGTGGGAGTCCTACCTTGAGCGAGACGATCCGGGGCTGGGACCCCGCCCTGGCCACCAGGCAGGTGCGCTGCGAGCGGTGCGGCACCGTGTTCGGCTGCCGCAACAACGGTGATGTCGGCTCGTGCTGGTGCTCGCTCCAGGAGTTCCGCCTGCCGGTGCCCCTTCCCGATGGCGTGGGGCCCTACGAGGATTGCCTCTGCCCCTCCTGCCTGCGCGAGATCGCGGCCGAGCTCCGGGCGAAGGGGCACGGCCCGCAGGGCTGACGGGCGGGTCGGCGGCCTTCGCGCTACCCGCCGCGTCGCGCTCGTCCCCGCCGCGTCGCGCTCCCGGCGGCCTTGCCCGCGAGGGGTATGCTGCCCGCGAGGGTGGGTCGGCCAGTCGTCCCGCGAGAGGGTGCGGGGCCGTGACGGAACGATGATGCTCGTCGGGTTGGTGGTGAACCCGGGCGCGTCCCGGGACGTCCGGAGGCTCACGTCGCTGGCGCGGACGGTGGACGCTGTCGAGCAGGCCAACGCCGTGGCGCGGATCCTGTGCGGGCTGGCCGCGACCGGCGTCGGGCGCGTGCTGTACATGCCGGAGCCCACGCACGCCGTCGAGCGGGCGCGCGAGTTGCTGGCGGTGACCCGCGGCGCCCCCGCGCGGCTGCCGGACACAGTGCCCGTCCGGCTCCCCGGCGCGGGCGAGGCGAAGGACGCGGCCGGCACCGCGCGCGCGGCCGCCGAGATGGGCGCCGCCGGGGCCGCTGTCATCCTGACCATCGGCGGTGACGGCACCAACCGGGCAGTTGCCACGGGCTGGCCCGACGCGGTCTTCCTGCCGCTTCCCGGCGGGACGAACAACGCGTTCGCCCTCCGGCTCGACCCCACCGCGGCGGGGCAGGCCGCCGGCCTCTACGCCACCGAGCCGGCCGCCTTCGCCGGCGCGGTACGCCTGCGACCGTACCTGCGCGTGGAGGCGCCCGGCGGCACGACGCTTGCGCTCGTTGACGTGGCGCTGGTCCGCGGCGGCTGGGTCGGCGCGCACGCCATCTGGGAGCCCGATGCGCTCGAGGAGGCCGTTGTGGCCCGGTCGGACCCCACGGTGCCCGGCCTGGCCGGTGTCGCCGGCGCGGCGCACCCGGTTCGGGACGGCGACGGTGCCGGCGTCCACATCGTGTTCGGGCCGGGCGGCCGGCCGATCCTGGGCCAGCTCGGCCCGGGCCAGATCGTCGAGCTGCGCGTCATGGCGACCACCGTGTTCGGGCCTGGCGACACCGTCACGCTGCCGGCGCGCGGGGCCGCGGCCCGCGGCCCGCTCACCCTTGCCTTCGACGGCGAGCGCGAGACGGTCCTGGGGCCGGGCGAGCAGGCCATCGTGCGGCTGGTCACGCCGGGCGTGCGCGTCCTCGACGGGGCGGCCGTGCTGGTGCGCGCCGCCCAGACCGGGCGCCTCGTCCCGCCGACCCTGGCCCACGGCTGGCCCGAGGCCGGCGATCCCAGCGACCTCGCCCGTCCGACCGACCCGGCCGCGACAAGGAGGTGACAGCCCAGGAGCCACCGCCCACCCTCAGCCACCCCCGCCTCGAGGAGTCACGATCGATGCCGAGCAACGAGACGCTCCGGGCGATGCATCGCCAGATGGTGCGCATCCGCCTGTTCGAAGAGACGATCCAGCAGTGCTACTTCGAGGGCAAGCTGCCTGCCTTCGACATCGCCGCGGGCCCGGTCCCCGGGGAGATGCACCTCGCGGCCGGCCAGGAGCCCGTCGCCGCGGGGGTCTGCGCGCACCTCCGCCCGAGCGACACGGTGACCGCCACCCACCGCCCGCACCACGTGGCGCTGGCCCACGGCATGGACATGCGGCGGATGGCCGCCGAGATCTTCGGCAAGGACACTGGGCTGGGCCACGGCAAGGGCGGCCACATGCACCTGTTCGACCCGGCCACCAACTTCGGCTGCAGCGGCATCATCGCCGAGGGCATGCCCGGAGCCGTGGGCGCCGCGCTGGCGGCCAGGAAGCAGGGCAGGGACGACATCGCGGTCTCGTTCTTCGGCGAGGGCGCGGCCAACCAGGGCGCCTTCCACGAGTCGCTCAACCTGGCGGCCGTCTGGAAGGTGGGCGTGGTCTTCGTGTGCGAGGACAACGACTGGGCCATCAGCGTGCCCAAGGCCAAGTCCACGGCCATCGCCAGCAACGCGGATCGGGCGGCCGCCTACGGCATGCCGGGCGTGCTCATCCCGGACAACGACCCGGTGGCCGTCTACGAGGCCGCGGGCGAGGCGGTGGCGCGGGCTCGCCGCGGCGGCGGGCCGTCGCTCATCGAGGTCAAGACGCAGCGGCTGCTCGGCCATTTCGAAGGCGATCCCCAGCTCTACCGGACGGCCGAGGAGATGGAGCGCCTCAAGGCCACCGACGCGCTCCACATCTTCGAGCGCCGGCTGGTGGACACCGGCGTCCTGGCCGAGGCGGATGCCGCCGAGGCGTGGACGGCGGCTCGGGCCGAGGTGGACGACGCGATCGGCTTCGCGCGCACGAGCCCGTACCCGCAGCCGTCCGACGCGCTGCTCCACGTCTTCGCGTAGGCAGGGAGACCAGACGATGACTGTCGAGACGAAGCGCCTCCTGACGACGTCGAAGGCCATCTCCGAGGCGATCGCCCAGGAGATGGAGCGCGACCCCAGCGTCTTCGCCATGGGCGAGGACATCGGCACCTACGGCGGCATCTTCGGCGCCACCGAGGGTTTGCTCGCCAAGTTCGGCCCGGAGCGGGTCATGGACACGCCCATCTCCGAGACGGGCTTCATCGGCGCGGCGACGGGCGCTGCCATCGCGGGCATGCGGCCGATCGTGGAGCTGATGTTCGTTGACTTCTTCGGCGTGGCCATGGACCAGATCTACAACCACATGGCCAAGATCCACTACGAGTCCGGCGGCAACGTCAAGGTGCCCGTCGTGCTCACCACGGCCATCGGCGGCGGGTACTCCGACGGCGCCCAGCACAGCCAGACGCTCTACGGGCTGTTCGCCCACCTGCCGGGCATGAAGATCGTGGTGCCGTCCACGCCGTATGACGCGAAGGGCCTCATGATCTCCGCCATCCGGGACGACAACCCGGTGCTGTACATGTTCCACAAGGGTGTCATGGGCCTGGGCTGGATGACGCCCAACCCGCGGGCCACCGGCCACGTGCCGGAGGAGCCGTACGCCATCCCGATCGGCAAGGCGGACGTGAAGCGCCAGGGCAAGGACGTCACGATCGTCACCCTGTCGCTGATGGTGCACCGCGCGCTCGACGCGGCCGAGGACCTGGCCAGGGAGGGGATCGACGCGGAGGTCATCGACCTGCGCTCGGTCATCCCCCTGGACCGCGAGGCCATCATCGAGTCGGTCCGCAAGACCCACCGTCTGCTCGTGGTGGACGAGGACTACCGGAGCTTCGGGCTGACCGGCGAGGTCATCACGTCGGTCGTCGAGGGGGCCTTCGACCACCTCGACGTGCCGCCGGCCCGGCTCGCCTACCCGGACGTGCCGATTCCGTACAGCCGCCCGCTGGAGCAGTTCTGCCTGCCCAACCGGGAGACGATCGCCGCGGCGGCGCGGCAGCTCGTCGTCTGACCTCCGACCCGGGAGGGTGCCGCGGCCTCAGCCTGCGGTGCCCTCCCGATCCGCCCCTCCGAGGAGCCCCGACCATGCCCCGCGACATCACCGTGCCCCGCCTCTCCGACGCCACCGACGAGGGGATGCTCGTGGCCTGGTTCGTGGAACCCGGCCAGCGCGTCAGCGCCGGCGACACCGTGGCTGAGGTCCAGATGGAGAAGACGTCCTACGACGTGGTGGCGCCGGCGGCGGGCCGGATCGAGCGCCTGCTGGCGGCGCCGGGCGACATTGTGACCGCGGCCACCGCGATCGCGACGCTGGCCGACGACGGCGGGGACGGGGTGTCGGCGACAACGCCTGCCCAGACGACGTCGGCGGCGGTTCCTGCCGAGACGGCCCCGGCTCCCGCCGAGGTGGCGGCGGTTCCTGCCGAGACGGGCCCGACGGCGGCGCCCGCGCTGGCCGCGTCGCCCGCTGGCCTCCCGGCGCCGGGCGACGGCGGTGACGGAGACGAGGTGCGTGTCGCGGCGTCGCCGGCCGCCAGGCGCCTCGCCCGGGAGCTCGGCGTGGAGCTCCGGCGCGTGGCCGGGTCCGGGCCGGGAGGCAGGATTCAGGAGTCCGACGTGCGGGCGGTGGCCGAGGCCGGGCCGGCTGTCGCCCCGCCGGCGGCGCAGGCGGCACAAGCGTCGCCGGCCGCTCCGACGCCGGTCCGCGAGCCCGGCCTCGTGCCGATCTCGATCATGCGGCGCACCATCGCGGACCGCCTGCGCACGGGCTTGGCCGAGACGGCGCAGCTCACGCTCACCGCCGAGGCCGACGTGACGGACCTCGCGGCGCGACTCGGGGCGTGGACCGCCCGGCTCGGCCGCAAGGTGGGCTACACGGAGGCCCTCGTGCGCGCCTGCGCCGCCGCGCTGGGCGAGCACCCCCGACTGGCCATGGCCTGGACGGATCGCGGGCTCGTCCCGGCGCGCTCGATTGACGTGGGCGTGGCGGTGGCGCTCCCCGACGGGCTGCTCGTGCCGGTCGTGCGCGGGGCGGACCGCAAGGACCTCAGCGAGCTGGGGACCGAGATCGCCGGGCTGGCGGACCGGGCGCGATCGGGCGTGCTGACCGCGGCCGAGACGTCGGGCGCCTGCTTCACCGTGACCAGCCTGGGCGCCTGGCGGATCGACGCCTTCACGCCGCTCCTCGACCCGCCGCAGACGGCCATCATGGGCATCGGTCGGGCGCGCCTGCGGCCGGCGGTCGTGGACGGCGCCATCGTCCCGCGCATGCTGCTCGTGCTCAGCCTCACCATCGACCATCGCGTGGTGGACGGGGCGCCGGCGGCGGCGTTCCTCGAGGCGGTCGTCTGCCGGCTGGAGACGCCTGGCTGGATGGAGGCGCCCGGACTGCCGGGGGCCTGACGGCGGCGCCGAGCCCCTGGCGCCGGTCCCGGCCGGCTCGGCTCGCCCGTCCGGCGCCCCGCCCGCACTCCCGGCCCGGGCGCAACACCGCAGCCCCGGAGCCCCGCCCTCGCCC
>JAKAHL010000130.1 GCA_021815005.1 Chloroflexota bacterium | reverse complement strand
AGATGCCCGAACGGCGGGCGGTAGGCGTCGGCGGCGGCCGTGAGGTCCGCGTCCGCGTTGAGCAGCGAGAAGCGGAAGATGTTCTCGTGGCCCGACGGCAGCTCGCCGCGGACCTCCTTGCCGGCGGTGGCGTCGGCGAGGCGGTCGAACTCGTCGAACAGGCGCGGGATGGCGTCGGTGCCCTCCGGGTCGAACTCGATGACGCTCTCGGGGCGGCTGCGCACGAACAGGAACCGCAGCTGCTCGGGGGGCACGACCGTGGTGATCGTGTGGGCGGCGGCGCCGCGACCCTTGGACGTGCTCATCTTCTTGCCGCCGATGTTCAGGAACTCGTAGGGGAAGTTGAGCGGGGGCTCGCGGTCGTACACCTCGCGCGAGATCGCGTTGCTGCGGTCGCGCGAGCCGCCAGCCGTGGCGAGGTCCTTGCCGTTGGGCTCGATGGTGACGCCGAACAGGCTCCACTGGGCCGCCCACTCGAGGTTCCAGGGCAGCTTGGCGGCACCTCCGAACGGCGCCACGCGACCGGTCCAGCCGCAGCCCACCGCCCACGTGACCAGGTCGGGCCGGCAGGCGACGGCCACGGTCTCGCCGTCCCAGTCCGACGCGATCGTCGTGCCCACCTTGCCGCAGTTGGGGCAGATGACGCCCACCGGCAGCCAGTGGTCGGGATGGCGCACGTTGGCGACCCGCCGGTAGACGTCGCGGACGACCTCTGCGCGGGCGAGCGCGATCCGGATGTAGGGGTCCATCTGCCCGGTCGGGTAGATGTCGCTCATCCAGTAGTAGCGGTCCGGGTGGATGCCGAGCCCCGCGAACGTGTCGATGAAGATGCCGGCGAAGTGGCGAGCGTAGGAAGCGTGGCAGTCGCCATGGGGATCCGGCACGTGCGCCAGCGGCCGGCCCATCTCGCGCTCGATGGCGTCGGGCGAGAGGAGCGCCTGGGCGTCCATCGGGTCCAGGTCGTCCACGCCGTACAGCAGCGTCGTGGGCAGGCCCCGGGCGCGGAGGGCGCGCGTGATGACATCGAGGATGACCGGCCCGCGCAGGCTGCCGACATGGACGGTGCCCGACGGCGTCTTGGAATCGTTGACGACCTGCGGCCCGTCAACGCTCGCGGCCAGTTCGTCCGCCCAGTCCACGCGCGATTCCCCTTCTCGGTGGCGTCGTCCGGGGACGCGAACGCGCCGGCCTAGCTGATGTCGGTGATGGTGTAGGTGAAGTCCCCGGCCGGGACCTTCACGACGACCTTGTCGCCCCGCTTGCGGCCGAGCAGCGCCCGGCCGACCGGCGATTCGTTGGAGATCCTGCCGTCGGTGGGCTTCGCCTCCGCCGAGCCGACGATGGTGAACGTCTGGCTCTCGCCCTCGATGTCCACGGTCACCTTGGAGCCGATCCCCACGTGGTCGGTGCTGGCGTGCTCGTCGATGAGCGTCGCGTTCTTGATCATCGTCTCGAGCGCGGCGATCCGGCCCTCCACGAAGGCCTGCTCGTTCTTGGCGTCCTCGTACTCCGCGTTCTCGGACAGGTCGCCGTGCTCTTTCGCATCGTGGATCCGCTGCGCGATCTCGGGGCGCCGCACGGCGAGCATCTCGTCAAGCTCGGCGCGGAGCTTGTCGAGGCCGTCCTTGCTGATGTACGTGGTCTTGGTGTTCACGCGGGCAGGACCCCCGAGGCGCGGAACCGGCGCCGGAGCGCCGCCGCTCGGTCGGCTTTGAACAAAAGAACCCCGGGGCGCGAAAAGCGCCGCGGAGGTTCACGGATCGCGCGGAATGGTATCGGCGGGGGCCGGTTCCGTCAACGCGCGGGTATGCCAACGCCGGGCCGGCGGTCCGGCATCGCGGCCGCGGGCGGTCGCGCCGTGGTCTGGCCTGGCCACCGCGGCGCCACGACGGGCCAACGCCTCCCGCACTGGCCCTACTCGGCCAGCTCGGCGAGCTGCTCGATCCGGCGACGGACCCGTGCCAGCCCGCTCCGGTCCGCGAACGCCACGAACACCGTGTCGTCGCCCGCGATCGAGCCCACCACCTCGGGCCAGCGCGCCCGGTCGAGCGCGGCGGCGAGCGGGTGGGCCGAGCCCGGCAGCGTGCGCAGCACGAGCAGCGTGCCCGCATCGCGGATCTCCACCGGCATGTCGTGGAGGAGCAGCCGTACGCGGTCCTCGCCGGAGGCGTCCGCCTCCCGCAGCCGCGGCGGCACGGCGTACGCCTGGGTGCCGCCGCGCCCCGCCTTGAGCAGGCCGAGCTCGGCCACGTCGCGGCTGATCGTGGCCTGCGTGGTCCGGAAGCCGCGATCCCGGAGGGCGGCCGCGAGCTCCTGCTGGGTGCGGATCGGCCGCTGCTCCACCAAATCGCGGATCGCCCGCTGGCGGAGCTGCTTCATCACCTCCATGGAGCCTCCTGCCCGGCTAGCGGGTGAGGAACACCGCCAGCACGAGGGCCGCCACGGCGAGGCGGTACACGACGAACACCGTGTAGGACCGCGAGCGGACGAACCGCAGGAGGGCCGCGATCGCGATGACGCCCGAGACGAACGCGGCCACGACGCCCACGGCGAGCGGGCCGGCCTCGGCGGCCACCTCCCCGCCGCGCACCAGCTTGAGCCCCTCGTAGAGGACCGCGCCGGCGGTGACGGGCGTGGCCATCAGGAAGCTGTAGCGCGCCGCGTCCTCGCGGGTCAGGCCGGCGAACAGTCCGGCCGAGATGGAGATGCCCGACCTGCTGACGCCCGGCAGCAGCGCCAGGGCCTGTGCCAGGCCGATGCCCAGCGCGGCGGGCATCGAGAGCCGGTCCACCGACAGGCGTCCCGAGCCCCAGCGCTCGGCGAGCCACAGCACGCCACCGGCCAGGGCCAGCAGGATCGCCACCAGGCCGGCCTGGCGGATCGCCTTCTCGATGGGGTCGTTGAGCACGACGCCGAGGATGGCAGCGGGGATCGTCGAGACCACGATCAGCCAGGCGAGACGGCGGTCCGGGTCGCGCCGGAAGGACCGGTCGCGAAGGGCTGCCAGCCCGGCAGGGACAAGCCGGACCCACTCCTCGCGGAAGTAGATCAGCAGCGCCAGCAGCGTCCCCCCATGCAGCGCCACGGTGAATCCAAGCCCCGTGATGAACGGGTCGTCCCAGTGCAGCAGGTACGGGACCACGATGAGGTGGCCGGACGACGAGACGGGCAGGAACTCGGTCAGCCCCTGCACGATGCCCAGGATGAGCGCTTGGAACAGGTGGTCCATGGGACGGCGCCGGGCGGCCGGCGCGAGCGCCGGCCGCCCGAGTGGCCTCAGCTAGCGGATGAACAGCGGGGCGAGCACCAAGGTGACCGTGGCCAGCAGCTTCACGAGCACGTGCAGCGACGGGCCGGCGGTGTCCTTGAACGGGTCGCCCACGGTGTCGCCCACAACGGCGGCCGCGTGCGCGTCCGACTTCTTGCCCAGCACGTTGCCGGCGGCATCCATGAGGTGGCCGGACTCGATGTACTTCTTGGCGTTGTCCCAGGCGCCGCCGCCGTTGTTGAGAACGGTGGCGAGCAGGACGCCCGCGATGGTGCCGACCATCAGCATGCCGGCAACGGCCTCATAGCCGAGGAGCAGGCCGACGACGACCGGAAGCGCGACGGCCACCACGCCAGGGGCCACCATCTCGCGCAGCGCCGCGCGGGTGGTGATGTCCACGACCCGGGCGTAGTCCGGGCGAGCCGTGTAGTCCATGATCCCGGGGATCTCGCGGAACTGGCGCCGGACCTCGACGATGATCGCCTGGGCCGTGGTGCCCACCGCGCGAATGGCGAGGCTGGCGAAGAAGTACGCGAGCATCGCCGCCAGCAGCGCGGCCACGAACACGTTGACGTTGGAGAGGTCCACCGAGGTCAGCAGCTGGACGCCCTGCTTGCCGGCCTTGATCTGGTTGCCCAGGATCAGGTTGACCTTGTCGATGTACGCGGAGAACAGGAGGAACGCGGCCAGGGAGGCGGAGGCGATCGCGTAGCCCTTGGTGAGGGCCTTGGTGGTGTTGCCCACGGCGTCGAGCCGGTCGGTGATCTCGCGGGCGCCGGCCTCGGCGCGCGAGAACTCGGCCACGCCGCCGGCGTTGTCGGTGATGGGCCCGAACGTGTCCATCGCGAGGATGTAGGCGGTGGTCATCAGCATGCCCATCGTCGCGACGGCGGTGCCGAAGATGCCGCCGACGTTCTTGCCCGAGGCGTCGATCAGCCCGCCCTGCTCGCCGAGCCAGTGGCTGGCGATGAGCGCGGCACCGATCGTGATGGCGGTGACGGCCGTGGTCTCGAAGCCCACCGCGGTGCCGGCGATGATGTTGGTGGCCGGTCCGGTGATCGACGCCTGGGCGATCTCGCGCACCGGGCGGAAGGAGCCTGCCGTGTAGTACTGCGTGATGTAGACGAACACCACGCTGGTGGCGATGCCGACCAGGCCCGCGCCGAAGTACCAGGCCCAGGTGGGGATGCCGCTCGCGCCCGTGGTGGCCGAACCCATCATCACGTTGGTCGCGATGCCGAGGCCGACGATGGACAGGATCGCGGTGACCCAGTAGCCGCGATTGAGGATGTTCATCGGGTCCTCGGTCTCCTTGCCGCGGACGAAGAACATCGCGACGATCGTGGACAGGAGGCCGAAGGCGCGGACGACCAGCGGGAAGAAGATCCAGTTCTCCGGGTTCGCCCAGCCCGCGTTCTTGGCGATCGCGTAGGCGGCGACGCCCAGGATCATGGCGCCGATGTTCTCGGCTGCGGTGGACTCGAACAGGTCGGCCCCGCGGCCGGCGCAGTCACCGACGTTGTCGCCGACGAGGTCCGCGATCACGGCCGCGTTGCGCGGGTCGTCCTCGGGGATGCCCGCCTCGACCTTGCCGACGAGGTCCGCCCCCACGTCGGCGGCCTTGGTGTAGATGCCGCCGCCCAGCTGGGCGAACAGCGCGACGAAGCTGGCCCCGAAGCCGAAGCCGACGATGACGAACGGCGCCTTGTCGATGGTGACGTCGGTGAGGATGAGCCGGTAGGCGGTGAAGATGCCCCACACGCCGAGCAGCGAGAGCGCCACGACGAGGAAGCCGGAGACCGCACCGCCGCGCATGGCGACCTGGACGGCCTCGACGAGACTGCGCCGGGCGGCCGCCGCGGTCCGGACGTTGGAGCGCACCGAGATCGTCATGCCGATGATCCCGGAGGCCATGGAGCACGCCGCGCCGACTAGGAAGGCGAACGCGGTCAGGATGCCGATCGGGGCGCCGGCGAGCGCCGGGACGTCTGCCGTCTGCGGTGTCTCGACAAGGGCGATGATCACGCCGATGACCACCGCGGCTCCCAGGGCGAGCAGCGCGATGGTGGTGTACTGCCGCTTGACGAAGGCGTCCGCTCCCTCGCGGATGGTGTCGGCCACGTCCTGCATGGCCTGGGGGCCCACGTCACGGGACAGGACGTCCCGCGCCAGGTAGAGCGCAAACAGGATCGCGACGATACCCGCGATCGGGACGAGCCACTGGAGCGCTTCGGCCATCGGGTTGCAGAGCCTCCTACCCACGTTCTACCGGGACGTCGTCGTGCGGCTCGCCGCGGCGCCTGTCCGATCCCCGGGCGGGACGGACCTGGTCGCCGCGCCAGCGAGGGCGGACGGGCGGGGGCTCGGAACACCAGGGGAGCCCGCTCGCCAAACGTCGCGAGTGTATTCGTGGGGTCACGCACGGGTCAAACTCCATGCGGCCCGGGGCGCATCGCTTGCACCGCGGCGGGCGGCCCATGCAGGGAGGTCGCGCAGCGGCGCCGGGCAGGCCCCTCGGCCCTACCGTGCGCCGCCGCGCGGGATCGGCCTGTATGCTCCCCGGGTGGACAAGCGTTCCGGTGTCGGGTGCCTCGTCGAGGTCGTCGAGACTCTCGTCCTCACCCTCGTCATCTTCTTCGTCATCCAGAACTTCGTCGCGCAGCCGTACCAGGTGCAGCAGATGTCGATGGAGCGGACGGTGGAGCCCGGCCAGTACGTGCTCGTCGACAAGCTCACGACCCGCTGGGACCCGCTCAAGCGCGGCGACATCGTGGTGTTCAACCCGCCGCCCGCCTGGACCAGCGATCCGACGCCGTTCATCAAGCGGGTCATCGGCCTGCCGGGGGACACCGTCGCGGTCAAGGACGACGGGAGGGTCTAC
>JAKAHL010000129.1 GCA_021815005.1 Chloroflexota bacterium | reverse complement strand
AAGCGGCGGCGCTGGCCGTGGCCGTCGCGCGGGCCGCGGAGCTCGGCGACGCCTTCCCCGCGCGCATGGTGGACCGCTGGTGCGGGCGCGTGGCCGAGGCGGTCCGCGAGGAGGTGGAGCGGCTGGGCCTCGGCGAGCACCCGACGGTCGTGCTCTACGGCGGCCTGCTGGCCGCGTCGCCGTGGCTCGGCGGGCGGATCCGGGCCGCGGTCCTCGAGGGCGCCCCCGGCGCGCGCCTGGAGACCCTGGACCGCGAGCCCGCGGAGGGCGCGGCGCTGCTGGCCCGTGACGCCCTGGCCGGTCGCATGGCGCCCTGGGACTTCACCCCGCGCCGCTGACGGGCGGACGCCGGGGCCGCCTGCCGGGGCCGGCGGGGCAGCACCGTACAATCGGCCGATGAGCCGGGTCCTGGTCGCCATGTCCGGGGGCGTGGACTCCTCCGTGGCCGCAGCGCTGCTCCACGAGGAGGGCCACGAGGTCGTCGGCGTGTGGATGCGGCTGCACGACGCGGCCGACAGCGTCTCGGAGTTCCGCCGGTCATGCTGCTCGGCCGACGCGGCCGACGACGCGCGCCGGGTGGCGGCGCGACTGGGCATTCCCTTCTACGTGATGAACCTCGAGCGCGCGTTCGAGGCCGGCGTGATCGAGCCGTTCGTGGCCGACTACGCCCGCGGTCGGACCCCGTCGCCGTGCATCGAGTGCAACACCCTGGTCAAGTTCGGCGCGCTGCTGGGGCGGGCCCGACACCTGTACGGCTGCGAATCCGTGGCGACCGGCCACTACGCCCGGCGCGACCTTGCCGAGACGCCCGGCGGACCGCGCGCGCGGCTCCTGGCCGCCTCGGACGCGCAGAAGGACCAGACGTACTTCCTCTACGGACTGCGCCAGGAGCAGCTGCAGTTCAGCCGCTTCCCCCTCGGCGGCCTCGACAAGCCCCAGGTCCGATCCATCGCGCGGTCGCTGCGCCTGGCGACGGCAGACAAGCCGGAGAGCCAGGAGATCTGCTTCGTGCCGGGTGGCGACTATCGCGCCGAGCTGCGGCGGCGGGGCTGGGTCCCGGAACCCGGGCCGCTCGTCGATGCCGATGGCGCCGTGGTCGGGGAGCACGCCGGGGCCGCCGGGTTCACCGTGGGCCAGCGCCGGGGCCTGGGCGTGGCGCTCGGCGAGCCGCGGTTCGTCACCCGGGTGGACGCGGCCACGAACACGGTCCGGCTGGGCCGGCGCCAGGACCTCGAGCGCCGATCGGTGGCCTTTGACGCGACATCCTTCATCGCCGGGGCGCCGCCGACGTCGCGCGACTCGAGCGGCGCCTGGCTGCCGTTCCGGGCCCAGGTCCGGATCCGTCACCGGGCGCCCCTCGTGGGCGCCGTCGTCCGCCCCGCCACGCCGTCCGAGCCCGCGTTGGGGGGCCGCTGGACGGCCGAGCTCGACGCGCCCGTCTGGGCCGCCGCGCCCGGCCAGGCGTGCGTGCTCTACGACGGTGACCTCTGCCTCGGCGGCGGCAGGATTGCGGCGCCGGCGGCGGAGCAGAGCGGAGGGCGCGGCACGGACGCCGAGCGACCCGGCGCGGCGGCGGGCGCGCGCCTTGCGCCGCGAGCGTCAGCCCCGGCCGGGGCGAACCGATGAGCATCGGGCCCGGTGCGTTCCTCGCGCTCCTCGTCGGCCTCGTCCACACCGCGCTGTACGTGCTGATCCGGGGCGAGTCGGGTGGGCGACTGCCGCTGACCTACCTTGCGGCCGCCCTGGGCTCGTGGGCGGGCGCGAGCCTCGGGTCCATGGCCGGCATGACGTTCCTGTCCATCGGTGACTTCGCGCTCGTGCCGGCCTCGCTGGTGGCGTGGCTGGGCATCGGCATCGTGGCGATCCTCGCCACGCTCGGCCCGCAGGGGCGACAGCCGGGCCCCTGAGCGGGCGGCCGGCAGCGGTCTGGCCGTCCTCGGCCGGGGCCGCGCGAGGAGGGCGTCGCGGTTCGCTACCATTGCGCCGATGTCGAACGACGCCCCGATCCCGTACCTGACCGCGGCCGAGATCCGCCGCCGGTTCATCGAGTTCTTCGCCGAGCGCGGCCACACCGTGGTGCCCAGCGCGAGCCTGGTGCCCGGCGGCGACCAGACGCTGCTGTTCACGAACTCCGGCATGGTGCAGTTCAAAGACGCGCTGACCGGGGTGGAGAAGCGGGACTACACCCGCGCCGTGGACTACCAGCGCTGCCTCCGCGTGGCCGGCAAGCACAACGACTTCGAGGAGGTGGGCCGCACCCCACGGCACCACACCCTGTTCGAGATGCTGGGCAACTGGAGCTTCGGCGACTACTTCAAGCGCGAGGCCATCCACTGGGCGTGGGAATTCCTGACCGGGGAGCTCGGCATCCCGGCGGACCGCCTGGCCGCCACCGTCTACTCCACGGACGACTTCGCGCACGCGGTGTGGAAGGACGAGATCGGCCTGCCGCCGGAGCGCCTGGTGCGCTGGGGCGACTTCCCCGCGGGCGACGAGAAGAACTGGTGGCGCATGGCCGACGTGGGCCCCTGCGGCCCGTGCTCGGAACTGCACTACGACCGCGGCGCGCACCTGTCCGAGGGCCCCGAGTGCGTGCCGGACCACTCCGAGCACTGCCCCCGCTGGCTCGAGGTCTGGAACCTGGTGTTCATGGAGTACGAGCTCCACCCGGACAAGAGCCTCACCCCGCTGCCGGCCCCCGGCGTGGACACCGGGATGGGCCTCGAGCGGGTCGCCTCGGTGGTCCAGGGGGTCACCAGCAACTACGACACGGACGTGTTCGCGCCCGTCCACGCCAAGATGCGGGAGCTGCTGGGCTCCGACCCGGACGAGTTCGAGGCGAGCCGCTTCTCCTACCAGGTGATCGCGGACCACTCCCGCGCGGTGACGTTCCTCGCCGCGGACGGTGTGCTGCCGGCCAACGAGGGTCGCGGCTACGTGATGCGCCGCATCGTGCGCCGCGCCATCCGCCACGGGCGTCTCCTCGGCCGCCACGAGCCGTTCCTCGGCGAGACGGCGCAGGTGGTCATCGACACGATGTCCGAGGCGTACCCCCACCTCGCGGAGCGCCGCCAGGAGATCCTGGGCGTCATCTCCCGCGAGGAGCGCCAGTTCAACCGGACCCTCGAGGCGGGGATGGGCCAGCTCGAGGAGGCGCTGATCCCGCTGACGTCCAGCGAGCGGGTGGTGGGACGGCAGGCGGATCGCCTGCCGCACGACGCGCCCGTGCTGCCGGGCGCGGTGGCCTTCAAGCTGCACGACACCTACGGGTTCCCGATCGACCTGACCGTCGAGCTGGCCGCCGAGTACGGGGTCCGGACGGACCTCGCTGGATTCCAGGACGCCCTCGCCGAGCAGCGGGAGCGCAGCCGCGCCAACACCAAGTCCGGCCTGGCCGAGGTGGCCCTCGCGGCGTCCCGCTACGCCGACATCCTCGCCCGCACCGGCCCGACGCAGTTCGTCGGCTACGACACGACCGATGCCGTCGGGCGGGTCGTGGCCATCCTGCGGGACGGCACCGAGTACGAGTCGCTGGCCGCGGTCAACGAGGTCGAGCTCCGCGTGGAGCCGGCCGCGCGCGTGGAGCTCGTGCTGGACCGCACGCCGTTCTACGCGGAGTCCGGCGGCCAGGTGGCGGACACGGGCACCCTCCTCGCGGGCGACGGCTCGGTCCTGGTGGCCGTGGACGACGTCCAGCGCGTGGCGGGGACGCAGACCGCCGGGCTGACCGTCCACCGCGGCGTCCTCCGCGGGACGGTCCGGGTGGGCGACGAGCTCCGTGGCGTCGTGGATGCCGAGCGGCGCGCGCACACGATGCGCAACCACACGGGCACGCACCTCCTCCACCGGGCGCTGCGCAACGTGCTCGGGGAGCGGGCGCGGCAGGCGGGCTCGCTGGTGCATCCCGACTACCTGCGGTTCGACTTCCCCTTCGAGCGCGGCCTGACCGAGGCCGAGCGACGCACGATCGAGCGCGAGGTCCGGCGGGTCGTCCGCGAGGACCGGCCGGTCGCCATCGAGTGGATGTCGATGGCCGAGGCGCACGGCGTCGGCGCGGACGCCTTCTTCGACGAGAAGTACGGCGAGCGCGTCCGGACCGTCCGTGTGGAGGGCTTCAGCCATGAGCTCTGCGGCGGCACGCACTGCCGCGCGTCCGGGCAGATCGGCAACTTCGTGATCACCTCGGAGAAGAGCATCGGGTCTGGGATCCGCCGGATCGAGGCCGTCACGGGCGCTGCGGCGGATCGGCTGATGGAGGAGCGCTTCGACCTGCTCGAGCGGGCCGCCGCGGCGGCGGGCGCGCGCAGCCCGGAGGCGATCGAGGATCGCATCGCGGCCCTGCAGGACGAGCTCAAGGAGGCCAGGCGACGCCTCCGGGCCGGCGCCTCCGCGGGCGGCCGGCCGAGGCCGGGCGAGCTGGCGGCGGGGGCTGTGGAGATCGCGCCGGGCGTGCGGTTCGTCGGCTGGACCGGCGACGTCGCCTCGATCGACGAGCTCAAGGGCCTGGCCAAGGACATCCGGGGCTCGCTGCCCTCGGGCGTCATCGCCGTGGGCCTCGACGCGGACGAGCCGCAGCTGTTCGTCACCGTCAGCGACGACCTGGTCAGGCGTGGCGTCGCCGCGGGCGCGCTCGTCGGGCAGGCTGTCGCGAGGATCGATGGCCGGGGCGGTGGCCGCCCGGAGATGGCCCAGGGCAAGGGCACCCGGCGTGACGGGCTCGCCGAGGCGATCTCGGCCGTGCGGGAGGCGGCAGCTCGACAGGCCGGCGCCTGAGCCGGCACCATCGCGAACCGAGGAGAGCAGGCCGAGATGGCGTTCCTACGGCGGATCTGGAGCCGCGACGAGGAGCCGGTGCCCGCGGCGTGCACGGCCCTCGACATCGGCACGGAGTTCGCCAAGGCGCTCGTGTTCGAGATCGACGACCTGGGCCAGGGAATCGTCCGCGGCGTCGGCCGGCAGCGCCAGGGCCTCAGCCACATGCAGTCGGGCACGGTCGCGGACATCGCCGCGGTGGTGGACAACTGCGCGGTGGCCCTCCAGGAGGCCGAGGAGATGGCCGGCTTCCGGCCGTCGCAGGTGGTGATCGGGATCGCGGGCGAGCTCGTCAAGGGGTTCACGACCACCGTGACGCAGGAGCGCAAGAAGCCGAGCGTGCCCATCGGCGACGCCGAGCTGATGAGGCTCATGGAGAGCGTCCAGCGCGAGGCGCTCCAGGAGGCCGAGCGGTCCATCACCTGGGAGACCGGCCTCCCCCACGTGGACGTGCGGCTAGTCCACAGCGCGGTGGTCGGGGCGAGCATCGACGGCTACGCGCTCTCGAACCCCGCCGGGTTCCAGGGCCGCCACGTCAAGATCGGCATCTTCAACGCCTTCGCGCCGCTGGTGCACCTCGGGGCGCTCGAGTCGGTGGCCAGCCAGCTCGACCTCGAGCTGCTCGAGGTCGTGGCGGAGCCCTATGCCGTGGCGCGGGTGCTGGGCCCCGAGAACGTGCGCCAGGCGGGCGCGCTGTTCGTGGACGTGGGCGGCGGTACCACCGACGTCGCCCTCGTGCGACAGGGCGGGATCGAGGGCACGCGCATGTTCGCGCTCGGCGGGCGCGCGTTCACCAAGTCCATCGCGGACCGCCTCGACCTGCCGTTCCCGCGCGCCGAGGCGCTCAAGGTGGACTTCGCTCGCGGCCTGGCCGTTGACCGCAGGGCGGAGGTCGCCGAGATCGTCCGTGACGATGTGGCCGTCTGGGCGGCCGGCGTGGAGCTCGTGATGGAGGAGCTCGCGGCGGGCGAGATGCTGCCGGGCCGCATCCACCTCTGCGGCGGGGGCTCGATGCTCCCGGAGATCCAGGCGGCGCTCGCGTCGGAGCGCTTCTGGAAGCGGCTGCCGTTCGCCCGCCCGCCCGAGGTCTCGATCATGGCGCCGGACCAGATCGGCGCCATCGCCGACGCCACCGAGCTGCTGGTGGACCAGCAGGACGTCACGCCGCTCGGGCTGGCCTACCAGGCGATCGAGCTGCACACGGCCGAGGACCCGCTGGACGCCACGCTGCGCCGGGTCCTCCGCGCGATGAAGGTCTAGGCTTCGCGCGGCATGGCGACGATTGTCTACCTCGACGCCGAGGACGAGATCACCACCGCGGCCTCGCGGATCCGGCGCGCCGGCGGGGCACGCGTGGGCGTGGTGATCCCGTTCGGGTCGCGGGTCGCCACGTCGCGCATCAACTTCCGGCTGC
>JAKAHL010000128.1 GCA_021815005.1 Chloroflexota bacterium | reverse complement strand
CGCGTTCGCGAAGCAGACCGGGCAGTCGAGGTTGCACGCGGTGTTGACCTCGATCAGCGCCAGGCAGGTGTGCTGGCGGTGCTCGGGGCACAGGCCGCAGTCGAGCGGGCAGCCGTCACGGCTCTCGGTGGAGATGCGGGCGGGCGCCTGGCCCGGCTTGTTGTACCTCGCCTGCTCCACGTAGGCGCGCGCGTCGCCGTAGACCAGCCCCTCGAACCAGCCGTGCTCCGGGCACCGCTTGCGCATGTAGGCACCGCCGTCGCGGAGCAGCACCTGAGCGTCGATGACCTTCCGGCACGCTGGGCAGATGGAGCGCGTGGTCTCGTGCAGGATCTCGCCTTCCGGGCGGAGCGCGGGCGGCAGGGTGGGGATCACGCCCCGGCTCCGGCGCCCGGTAGCCGCTCCCCCGCCGCGATGCGGACAGGCAGGCGGTTCTCGGCCGGCGTCAGCGGACACGAGTAGTGCGGCGAGTAGGCGCAGAACGGGAAGTACGCGAGGTTGAAGTCCAGCGTGTACGTGCCGGCGTGGTCGGCCTCGGGGTCCAGGTAGCGGCCCGCGCCGTACGTCTTGACGCCGCTGGTGGCGTCCTGGAAGGGCACGAACAGCGAGTCGCCGCCGAGGTCGTAGGCGGTGAGCCGCAGCGCCCGCCCGCCCAGCTCGAAGCGAAACTCGCCCGCGCGCCGTGCCTGGCGCGCATCGCCATCCGAGGTGGGAAGGGCGAACTGCGCGGGTCCGGCGCCGGTGTACGGCGCCAGGCGCAGGCTGGCGAGGCGCAGCGCGGGGTCGATCGGGAAGTAGAACAGCCCTGCGAAGCGCTCGCGCTCACCCGGCGCGATCGGGCTGTGCGGCGACGAGCGGAAGAACTCGTCCTTCGCGGCTCGCTGGGCGAGCGTGGCGTGGGCGGTGTCGCGGCTGGGCGCGTGGGGTGCGTGCACGAGGGCCTCCTGGAGCGGGCGGCACCACGCCGTCCGCTACCGGCAGCGTGCTGGAGGACGGCCGCGCGGGCTGTAAGCGCCGTTACGGAATCGGGCGGCGCCTGCCGACTACGATCCGCACGTCAACGCCACGCCATCGAGCGCAAGCCGCCATGCTCTCCACGTCCTTCGCCTCGCCCTCCGTGTCGTCCGCCGGATCGCCGCCTGCCCCGCCGCCCGCCGTCACGGCCGCGCAGATGGCCGAGGTGGACCGCCTAGCGGTGGACCGCTTCGGGGTGGACCTGCTCCAGATGATGGAGCTGGCCGGCTCGCACCTCGCGGAGGTCGTGCGCCTCGAGCTGGGCGGTGACCTCCGGGGCCGCACGGTGGTGGTGGCCGTGGGCCCCGGCAACAACGGCGGCGGCGGGCTGGCGGCAGCACGCCATCTCGCCAACCGAGGCGCGCGCGTCCACGCGGTGCTCGCCCGCCCGGCAGCCCGCCTAGCCGAGGCCGGTCGCCACCAGCTGGCCACCCTGCTCGGGATGGGCGCCGACTGCTGCGTCATGACCTACGACCTGCGCGACGACGACCTCGCGGCTATGCTGGGCGCGGCCGACGCGGTGGTGGACGCGGTCCTCGGCTACAGCCTGCGCGGCGCCCCGCGGGATGAGGTCGCGCGGCTGCTCGGCTTCGTCAACGGGTCCGGCCGCCCGGTGGTGAGCCTCGACGTGCCGTCCGGCGTGGACCCCGACACGGGGCAGGCGCCCGGCCTGGCGGTCGCGGCCGCGGCCACCCTGACCCTCGCCCTGCCCAAGACGGGCCTGCTCACGGCGGCGGGCCGCGCCGCGGCCGGGAAGCTGTACCTCGGCGACCTGGGGCTGCCCGCCGCCCTCTACGCTAGGCTGGGGATCGAGCCCGGCATGCCATTCGCCGCCGGGCCGCTGGTGCGGCTGGAGGCCCTCGATGTCTGATCGCGAGGCGCGCTCGTTTGCCGAGAAGCTCGGCCTGCTCTCGGAGCTGACCCTGTTCGCGGGCCTGTCCGGGGCCGACATGGAGGCGATCGGCCACGCCACCACCATGACGCGCTGCACGCGCGGGCAGCAGGTCCTCGCCCCCGACGACCCGCCCGACCGGATCCACATCGTCAAGGCCGGCCGGATGCGCCTGTACCGCCTGAGTCCCGACGGGCGGCAGCTGACGCTCGACATCGTGGAGCCCGGAACGATCCTGGGCGACATGGCGATGCTCGGGCAGGAGCGCGTGCCCGAGGCGTACGCGGAGGCGATCGAGGACGGCGTGATCTGCACGCTGACGCCGGACGAGCTGCGCCGGCTCATCGAGCGCTACCCGCTCATCGGGGTCAACGTGATCGGGTATCTGTCGCGCCGCCTGGCCGCCGCCGAGGCGGAGGTGGAATCGATGGCGTACCGCCGGGTTGATGAGCGGCTGGCACGCCGCCTGCTGGACCTGGCGCGCCGGTTCGGCGTGCGGTCGGGGTCCGGCACCCGCATCGACGCGCGACTCACCCAGCAGGAGCTGGCGGAGCTGGTGGGGACGACCCGCGAGACGCTCGCCCACACGCTCGCCGACTTCCGCCGGCGCGGGCTGCTCGACACCGACCACCACATGGTGGTCATCCGCGACGCCGAGCGGCTGGCCCAGATCGCTGACGGCGGGGAGCTGGCGTGAGCATCCGGCTGGACGCGAAGGTCCAGGGTTCGCTCGCCGCCCGGGCGCGGGGCCGCACGCTGGTCATCGACGCCTTCCGGTCCACGTGCTGCGGCGCCAGCGCCGTCGGGGGCATGGTGGTCCGGTGGGCCGAATCGGCGCCCGGCGAGGGCTTCGTCGCCGCCGACCCGCTGGCCGGCGTGCCGGTGGCGGTCCGCGCGTCGCTGGTGCCCCTGCTCGAGACCGCGGGGCCGTCGCTGCACCGAAACGGGCTGCTCCGCCAGGACGGGCTGCGCCTGGAGTTCGACCGGCCCGAGCTGTGGCGCGACTGGCTGGCCCGGCGGGAGGGCTGAGAGCCACGTCTTGAGCCGATCTTGACCTCGACGGGGCCCGGAGCCTGAGGTCAGCCTGCCATCGTCGTCGTCATCGAGCCCGAGGTCGGGCTCCAAGACGCACGAGGTGATGACGATGGTGGGATACGGTGCCGGGCTCGGCTACGGGTTCGGTTTCGGCGGGTTGCTCGCGATGCTCGGCTGCGGGCTGCTGGTGGTCGGCCTGGTTCTGCTCGCGGTCTGGGCGTTCGGTCGTCTCGGCGGCGCGGGGACGGGGCAGGGCGCCGCGCCCACGCCGCCCGCGGCGACGGCCATGGCGCCGCGCCCGGACGCCCTGGAGGTCCTGCGGATGCGCCTCGCCCGGGGCGAGGTCTCCGTGGAGGAGTACACGGCCGCCAAGCAGGCGCTGGAGGCCGGGCAGTGAGCCGGCGGCTCGGGATCGCGGGCGCCGTGCTGGCCCTGGCCGGCGTCCTCCTGGTTGGCGCGGGGGCACTCGCGGGCGGCGGGCTCGGTCGGTTCGGGCTGGCGGCGGCGCGCGAGCAGGCCGCCGCGGCTGGCGGGTCGGCGGGCGGCTCGTCCGGGGCCACCCAAGGCGGGTACGGCTTCGGCATGATGGGCGGCGGGTTCGGCGCCTCCGGCGGGTTCGGCCCCGGCATGATGGGCGGGTTCGCGGCCCAGTCCGCCCCCGGCCCCGGCGAGGCCGGCTTCGTCGCCGGCACCCCGGCCAGCCCGCGGGTCATCCGCATCGCGGCCGGCCCTGGCGACTCGTTCGAGCCGTCGTCGGTGACCGTCGCCAAGGGCGAGACCGTCACGTTCGAGGTCACCGGGGTCGGCCCGCTCACCCACGAGTTCATGGTTGGGCCGGCGGACGCGGTGGCGGCGGACCAGGCCGGCACGCCCGAGGTGACCGGCATCGCGATGATGCAGACCGCGTCGCTGACGTACACCTTCGACGGGACCGGGCCGTACGCCTACGCCTGCCACGCCCCGGGCCACTACGAGGCCGGGATGCGCGGCACGATCACGGTGGCCGGCTGACCGCTAGGATCTGACTATGACCCCGGACGAACGCCCGCCGCTCGTCCTCGTCGTGGACGACGAGGACGCGATCCGCGCGGTGGTGCGGGGGTTCCTCGAGCGCGACGGCCTCGCCGTGGCGGAGGCGGCGGACGGGCCGTCGGCCGTCGAGGCCGCGCGCGGGCTCGCCCCCGACGTCATCGTCCTCGACGTCATGCTCCCCGGCTTCGACGGCCTCGAGGTCCTCCGCCGGGTGCGCGCCTTCTCGGACCCGATGGTGATCCTGCTCACCGCGCGCGCGGAGGAGGTTGACCGCATCGTCGGCCTCCGCGTGGGGGCCGACGACTACGTCACCAAGCCCTTCTCCGCGGCGGAGCTGGCAGCGCGCGTCGGGGCACTCCTGCGCCGTCGGCGGCCGGCGGCCGATGCCGCTCCGGGGGGACCGCCCGGGCTCGCGATCGACCCGGCGCGGCGCGCGGTCGTCGTGGACGGCACGCGCGTGGAGCTCACGGTCATCGAGTTCGACATCCTCGTCGCCCTCGCGCGCGACCCGGGCGTGGTGCTCACGCGCCAGCAGCTCCTCGACGCCGCGTGGGGCGCCGACTGGCTGGGCGACGAGCACGTGCTCGACGTCCACGTGGCGAACCTGCGCCGCAAGCTGGGCGACGACCCGGCGCAGCCGCGCTTCGTCGAGACGGTGCGCGGCGTGGGCTACCGGCTGCGGACGGCCGAGCGGTGAGCGGTCCGCAGCCGTGAGCGGCCCGGACTTCGGCCGGCTGCGCTGGCGGCTCCTCGGCGCGAACCTCGCCGTGGCCGCGGCGGGCGTGGCGGCGGTCGCGGCCGGGGTGTGGCTGGCGGCACCGGGCGCCTTCGACAACGCGATGGGGGGCGCCGGCATGGGGGGCGCCGGCATGGGGAGCGCCGAGCAGGGCGGCATGATGGGCGGCGGGACGTCCGGGATGATGGACCCGCTGCTCCGGTCGGCCTTCGGCGACGCGGTGGGCACCGCGATCTGGCTGGGCCTGGCCGCGGCGGCCGTCGTTGCGGTCGCGGTCTCGATCCTGGTGGCGACGCGCCTCGCCCGGCCGATCGACGAGCTCGCCGCCGCGAGCCGGCGCGTTGCGGCCGGCGACTACGCGACGCCGGTGGCTCCGGCGGGCGGCGAGCTGGGCGAGTTGGCTGCCTCGTTCAACGCGATGGCCGCGGGACTCGCCGCGGAGGAGGCGCGCCGGCGCGACCTCATCGGCGACGTCGCCCACGAGCTGCGGACGCCCATCGCGTCGGTGCGCGGGTACGTGGAGGGGCTCGAGGCGGGCGTATTCGCGCCGGGCCCCGAGACCTGGCGCGTGCTGGCCGATCAGACGGCGCGGCTCGAGCGGCTCGTTGACGACCTCGGAACCCTGTGGCGGGCCGAGTCGAGCGAGCTCGCGCTCGAGGTGGTGCCGGTCGATGGCGTCGAGGCGCTTGAGGCTGCCCGGGCGAGGCACCTAGTGGCCGCGGCCGACCGGGGGGTCGCCATCACCGCCGACGGCGTCCCGCTCCGGCTCCGCGCCGATCCGATCCGGCTCGCCCAGGTCCTCGACAACGTGGTCGGCAACGCGATCCGATATGGGCGCGAGGGCGGCACGGTCTCGCTCGGGCTGCGCGCGGCGGACCGGATGGCCGTCATCGACGTCCGCGACGACGGGCCCGGGCTTGAGCCGGACGAGGCGGCCCGCGTCTTCGACCGCTTCTACCGCGCCGACCCCTCGCGCTCGCGCGCCGCCGGCGGCAGCGGCCTCGGGCTCGCGATCGCCAGATCGCTCGTCGGCGCGATGGGCGGCACGATCGCCGTCAACAGCCCGGGCCGCGGCCTCGGCACCACGATCACGGTCCGTCTGCCGCTCGCCTGAGCCGCCGCCACCGGCGGCTTCGGGGGCAGCCGGACGCTGCTGGCCGAAGGAACGACGAAAGCCCAGCCTGCCGGGGGACCGGCAGGCTGGGCCGAGGCGCGTGGGTGCGGGCCCCGCGTCAGCGGTCGCCCATGGTGCCGGGGTTAATCGCGCCGGGGTTAATCGCGCCGGGGCCCATCGCGCCGGGGCCCATCGCGCCGGGGCCCATCGCGCCGGGGCCAATCGCGCCGGGGCCACCGCCATAGCCCGGCTGGCTGACGGGGTCACCCTGCGGCGCCACCGTGGAGCCGGCCATGGTCATGGGGCTCGCGGGCTGCGGCGCAACCGGACTCGCCTGGCCCGCCGTCGCCATCACGGCGCGCTGGGTTGTGACCCGCATGGCGCGGGTCGCCGGGGTGGCCGGGGTGGCCCGCATCGCC
>JAKAHL010000127.1 GCA_021815005.1 Chloroflexota bacterium | reverse complement strand
GCGCATGGGCACGCCGGACCGGCTCTCGCCCGCGGCCCGGGCGGCCGCCGACGCCGTGGACCCGGCCCGGCTCGAGTCGGACCTGGCGGCCCTGGTCCGGCAGCCCAGCGTGACCGGCGACGAGGACGCGATCGCCGCCAGCCTCGCCGACCGGCTCGAGGCGCTGGGCATGGACGTCGAGGTGTTCACCCCCAACCCGGCGGACATCCGGGCCGACCCGGCCTGGCCCGGCGAAGGAGGTGCCGCGGTCGAGCCTGCCGGTGGTGATCGGCCGCGCGGGCCGGCCCGGCGGGCGGCGGCTGGTCCTGTCGGGGCACACCGATGTCGTGCCGGCGGGCGACCCTGGCACGTGGACGAGGGACCCGTTCTCGGGCGCGGTGGTGGACGGGGAGCTGCACGGTCGCGGTGCGTGCGACATGAAGGGCGGCGTGGCGTCCATCCTGGGCGCGGTGCGGGCGCTGCGCGACGCGGGCGCGCTCGACCGGCTGCGCGGCGAGCTGATCGTCGCCTTCGTCCCCTCCGAGGAGGACGGCGGGCAGGGCACGCTGGCGGCCATTCGCGCCGGCGCCACGGGCGACATGGCGGTGATCGCCGAGCCCACCAACCTCGAGCTGGTGGTCGCCCACGCGGGGGCGATCACCTTCCAGCTCACCGTGCCCGGCCGGGCGGCCCACGCGAGCCGCCGGCTGGAGGGGGTGTCGGCGCTGGCGAACCTCCAGACCCTGGTCGCCGCCCTCGAGGCGGACGAGGCGCGCCGCAACGCCGCGGAGGCCGAGCCGCTCATGTCCGCGCTCGGCATGCCGTACCCGTCGATGGTCGGCAAGGTGGCCGGCGGGGAGTGGGCGAGCACGGTCATGGACCGGGTCGTGGCCGAGGGCCGGTACGGCGTGCGGCTGGGGCAGACCACCGAGGAGGCCGAGGCGGAGTTGCGGGCCTGCGTCGCGGCGGCCTGCGAGGCGGACGAGTTCCTGCGGGAGCATCCCGCGGCCGTGGCCATCACCGGGGCACGGTTCGGCTCCGCGCGCGTGCCGGCGGACCACCCGCTGCCGGAGGGGCTCGCCACGGTGGCCGCGGCGGTGACCGGTGCCCGGCCGCCGCGGATCGGCGTGCCGTACGGCTGCGACATGCGCCTGTTCGTCAACGTCGGCGACACGCCGTGCGTGGTGTACGGCCCGGGCGACGTGCGGCTCGCCCACGGCGCGGACGAGCGGGTGCCGCTGGCCCAGGTGGAGGCGTGCGCGCGCGTCCTGGCCGCGTGGGTGGCCCGCGAGCTGGGCGCGTAGCGGCGGCCCGGGGCTCGCGCCCGGGTGGAGGCCGCTTGGGCGTCGGCGTCGCGGCCGTCAGGGGCATTCTCGGCGGAGCGCCACTAGACTCCGGGCGTGCAGACCGACATCGCCCCCGTCGCCTGGGTCCGGGCCGCCAGGCCTGCGGACGCGCCCGCCATCCGCGAGGTGGCCGTGCTCGCATGGCGGGCGACGTATGCGGGGCGCGTGGCCGACGGGACCATCGAGCGGTTCCTCGCGACTGCGTACAGCGAGGAGCGGATCGGCGTCCGCATCCACCGCCACGACGTGCTGGTGGCGGGGCGGCATGGCCGCGCCGCAGCCGTGGAGGCGTTCGCGGAGGTCGCCTCGCACGCCGACCACATTCAGCTCGTCGCCGTGTACACGTTGCCGTCGGTGCGCGGTCACGGGCTCGGCACGGCGCTCGTGCAGGCCGTCCGTAGCGCCTACCCGGACCGTGACCTCGCTGCGGACGTGTTGCTCGGCAACGAGTTCGCGGAGCCCTTCTACGCGGCCCGCGGCTTCGAGCCGGGCGAGCGCCTCACCGACGAGATCGCGGGCGAGCTGGTCCGCGAGCGCCGCTGGTGGCTCAGGGCGGGGGCTTCGGGCGAAGTCCGCTAACGGCGGGCACGCGCCCGGCGCCCTGGCGGGCCCGCCCGGTGCAGTGCGCCCGGCGCCCGCTCGCCATTGCCGCGCTCGCCCCTGTTCCGCTCGCCCGGCGGGTGAACGGAGCGGCGCGGCGTTCGCCCCGCCCTCCCGGCGGGCGGCCTGCACGCGGCGACGTTCAGGCGAGCCGCCCAGCGATCGGCCCGGCCGTCCAGCCCATGTTTTCGCCCGCTGGGCAGCCTGTTGCCGGGGCCGGCCCCGAGACGGCGACCCGACCCGCCTGCCGGAACGGCCCTAGCCGAACAGCGCCTCCACGGCCTCCGCGAAGACCGCCGTGTGGCGGTCCACGTCCTCGGCTGTCGTCACCGGCGACATCAGGGCCATGTTGTGGAAGGGCGTCATCAGCACGCCCCGGTTCATCGCCCACAGGTGCAGGAAGCGCTCCAGCTCCGGGTCGGCGGCGTCGTGGAGCTCCGTGCCGTTCTTGGCGGGCCGGTTGATGAAGTGGTACTCGGCGCGGGCGCCCAGGCGCGTGACGTGCCAGGGGACGTCGCGGGCGCGCAGGACCTCGTTCACGCCCGCCTCGAAACGCTCGGCCAGCGGGACCATCCGGGCGAACGCCTCGTCGGTCAGCACCTCGGTCAGCGTCGCGCGGATCGCGGCGAGCGAGAGGGCGTTGCCCGCCAGCGTCCCGCCGATCCCGCCCACGTCGGAGTCCTCGCGGTCGATGGCGTGCCGGATGCGGTCGCCCACCTCCTCGGTGAATCCGTACGCCGCCGCCGGGATGCCGCCGCCGATGGTCTTGCCGATGGTCACGAAGTCCGGCCGCAGCCCGTGCGCGCCGGTGTAGCCGCCGGGGCCCGCGCAGATCGTGTGCGTCTCGTCGTTGACGAGCAGCGTGCCGTGCTTGCGGGTGAGATCCCGGACGCCCTCGTGGTAGCCGGGCTCGGGCAGGACGATTCCCACGTTGGTGAGCGCGGGCTCGAACAGACAGGCGGCCACGTCGCCGTGGGCCAGCTCGCGCTCCAGCCCGTCGAGGTCGTTCATCTCCACGACGCGCGTCGTGGCGTCGAGGTCCACGGGGCGGCCGATGTTGCCGCGCCGGGCGACCGCCTCCCCGTCGGCCCCGATGACCGCGAACGTCTCGTCCACCGAGCCGTGGTAGCAGTGGTTGTGGACCACGATCTTGGGGCGGCCGGTGATGTGGCGCGCGAGCCGGATGGTGAACCGGTTGGCGTCGGTGGCGGTCAGCGTGAACTGCCAGAACCGGGGCCCGAAGCGGCGGCGCAACTCGTCCGCCGCCACGATGGCGTCCTCGGTGGGCAGCATGTGCGTGATGCCGCGGCGAAGCTGGGCCGTGACCGCCTCGACCGTCGCGCTTGGCCCGTGGCCCGCCATCGCGCCGGTGTCGCCCAGGCACAGGTCCACGTAGTCGTGGCCGTCCACGTCGCGGAAGTGGGCGCCGGACGCCGACTCGACGAACAGGGGGAAGGCGCCCGCCCACTTGACCATCCAGTTCATCGGCACGCCGTCGAGCAGCGAGCCTTGGGCCCGCTGGTAGAGGGCGCGCGAACGCGGGTTCGCCTGCTCGAAGGCCGCCAGCTCGGACGCCATGAGCCGCCCGAGGCGGGCGCGGTCGAGGGTGCGGTTGGCGGTCATGTCGCTCCTTCGCGGGTCGGGGCCGTGTGGCGGGCTCCACCGCGGGATTGTCGGAGGCACCGCCGGGGAAGGGCAACCGCGTCGCGCAGGGCGGAAGGGCGGGGACCGGGCCGGACGGCCGGTCTGCGGTGGGGCGGGCTAGTTGAGCCTGCGGGTGTAGCCGCAGATCTCGCAGCGCGCGATGCCGGCCGTCTCGTCCACGACGAGGAAGCTGGTGCAGCCGTTGGTGGCGCAGTACGGCCGAGTGGCGTGGGCGGTGCGACGGCGCATCCGCCGCATCGAGGACGCACGGTTTGCCGTTGCGTTCGTTGAGGCTCGGGTGAGCATGGAGGAAGGTTCCTTTCCGGGCTCCGTCGGGATTGTGACGGTCAGCCCCTGCCGCTCCAACGGCCGTGGCATTCGGAGGCCGGAGCGGCGTTCATTGAGGCCCGGTGCGGCGCCTGCTCGCGATCTTGGGCGATGGCCGAGAGGCCGCAATCCATCGGGCGATACGCAGAGCATGCGGTGAACAGGCGTCCCTGTCAACTACCCCGGTCGGGCCTCCCCGGTCCGGCCTGGGCAGCACCACCAGCGCGGCTAGACCTCGGGCGGGTACCCGGTGATGCGCCGGATCTCGCGGTACAGCGGCTGCAGCCGGTCGTAGAGCGGCAGGTACACGGCGCGGTAGAGCTCCTCGTAGACGGCATGGGCGGCCGGGTCCGGGTCGCGGGTCTCGGCCACGCGCGTCATGGCGGCCACCGCCGCCTCGAACGAGGGATGGATCCGGAGGCCCACCGCCGCGTCGATCGCCGCGCCGAGGCCGCTCGTCTCGTGGGTGTGGGGCCGCTTGGCCGGCAGCCCGAAGACGTCGGCGATCAGCCCCACGGCCGCCGGGCTCTGGCTGCCGCCGCCCGACACGCGGATCTCCGTGACGCGCGTCCTCGCCCGCCGCTCGGTCCGCTCCTTGCCCTCGCGCAGGGCGTAGGCGAGGCCCTCGAGGATCGCCCGGTAGAGGTGCGCTCGCGTGTGGACGTCGCCCCAGCCGATCACCGCCCCCTTGGCCTCCGGGCCCGGGATGCGCACGCCCGGCGACCAGTACGGCTGCAGGACCAGGCCCATCGACCCCGGCGGCGTGGCGGCGACAAGCTCGTCGAGCAGCGACTCGGTGTCCACGCCCAGCTCGCGGGCCCGGGCCACCTCGGCGGCGCCGAACTCCCGCTTGAACCACTCGATCATCCAGAACCCGCGGTACACCTGGACCTCGAGGCTGTACAGGCCCGGCACGGCCGCGGGGTAGGGGGGCACCAGCGGGAGGACCTCGATGTACCGCGGGTGCGTGGTGTTGAACGTGGCGGTTGTGCCCAGCGACACCGCCCCGACGTGCGGGTCGAGCGCGCCCGAGCCCAGGACCTCGCACGCCTTGTCGGCCGCGGCGGCGATGAGCGGGAGGCCCGCGGGGATGCCGGTCGCCTCGGCGGCGGCCGGCGTGATCTGGCCGATCACCTCCCCGGGCCGGACCAGCTCCGGCAGCCACGCGTCCCGGACCGGCATGGCGAGCCACTTCCAGTCGTCGGGGACGGCCCAGCGGAGCGCCTTGTAGTCGAACGGGACGTAGCCGACCTGCGCGGCGGCGCTGTCCGCGAAGCGGCCCGTCAGCCGGTGGACGAGGAACCCGGACAGCAGCAGGTAGTGCCCGACCCGCGCCCACAGCTCTGGCTCCTGCTGGGCGAGGACGTTGGCCTCGGCCTCGGCCCGGAAGGTGGCGACGGTCTCCGTGGCGCGCATGGCCCGGAAGGCGAGGCCCCACGTGCCGCCGATCCGCGGCAGCCCCTCCGCCCGGCGCCGGTCCAGCCAGACGATGGCGCGGCGGAGGGGCTCGCCCGCCCCGTCGGTGGGGACCACCGTGCCGCGCTGGGTCGTGAGCGCGACGCCCGCGAGCGCGTCCTTGGCCACGCCGGGCTGCGCCCAGAGCGCGCGGGTCGCCTCGCCGAGGGCCCGCCAGTAGAGGTCCGCGTCCTGCTCGCAGGAGCCGGGCGGCCCGGGGGCGCAGGGCTCGATGGGGACCTTGGCGCGCGCGAGGAGGTTGCCGGCCGGGTCGAATACGAGCGCCCGCACGCTCTGCGTGCCGACGTCGAGCGCGAGGACCCGGTCGGCGGCGCTCACCCGGGACCGCCGAGGAGCACGCCCGGGTTCATGATCCCGTCGGGGTCGAAGGTGCGCACGATCGCCTCGAGCGCGGCCATGCCGAGCGGGCCCTTCTCGCCGGCAAGGTACGGCGCGTGGTCCACGCCCACGCCGTGATGGTGGGTGATCGTGCCGCCGCTCGCGACGATCGCCCCGCTGGCAGCGGCCTTGAGAGCGCGCCAGCGGGCCATCGTCTCGTCGGGGTCGGCCGCCAGCCGGAAGATGTAGGTGACGTACAGGCTCGAGCCCGACGGGTAGAGGTGCGAGAGGTGCGTGAACACGTGCGCGCGCTCCTGCCACGGGGCCAGGGCGCGATGGAGCGCTTCCTCCAGACCCGCGAGCAGGTCGGGGATGTGGGCCCAGTCGGTGGCGGTCTCGAGGGTGTCGGACGCGTACCCGGCCGACCACAGCGCGTTGCGCAGGTAGGGCGAGCGGAATCGGGTGCGTGACCACGCCCCGGCGAGCGCGGGCAGGCGGATGCCGCCGTGGGCGCCGAGGATGGCCCCGGTCTCGGCTCGGGCGGCGCGGGCCGTCCGCCGTCGTCCGGC
>JAKAHL010000126.1 GCA_021815005.1 Chloroflexota bacterium | reverse complement strand
CATGCCCGAGGAGTTCGAGGCGGGCACGCCGGACATCTCGGCGGCCATCGGCCTGGGGGCGGCGGCGGACTACCTGCGCGACTTGGGCATGGACGCCATCCGGGCCCACGAGCAGGAGCTTGTCGCGTACGCGCTGGACGTCCTCCCGCGCGAGGTGCCGGGGATCGAGCTGTACGGGCCGTCCGCGGAGCAGCGGGGTGGCGTGGTCTCGTTCAACGTCCCGGGCGTCCATCCGCACGACGTGGCGCAGGTGCTGGACCGTTTCGGCGTCGCCATCCGCGCCGGCCACCACTGCACGATGCCGCTGCACGAGCGGCTCGACCTGTCGGCCACCGCCCGGGCGTCGTTCGGCGTGTTCAACACCACCGCGGACATCGACGCGCTGGTGGCGGCGCTGCGCGAGGTGCAGGCGCTCTTCGGCGGCTGACCCCGGGGCGTGCGCTCGGCCTCCCGGCTCGCGTCGCACGCTGGCGGATGCGCACCACGCTTACGTAGCGGTCCTCGGCTCCTGGTGACCAGCCGTGGGCCGTCGTCGTCGCCACGGAGCAGGAACCCCAGACGTGCCACGCATATTCCAGCCGCATCCGACCCCTCCAGCTCTCCACGTGGCGCCCGCGGCCGCCGGTTCGAGGTTCGCTAAGCCTGGTGCGCATCCGCGCGTGCAACGCGCGCGGATGCACCCGCGCCGGCCAAGCGTGGCGCAGGCCGCCGCGCGGGTCGCGGGTACCAGTCGTCATGCGCCTGCACGCGCTTGACCCAGGGCCATCACAATGGGCGCATGAGGCAGGTTTCGGAGACGGTCGACGTCCTCGTCGTCGGGGGTGGGACGGCGGGCCACATCGCCGCCATCCAGGCCGCCCGCGCGGGCGTCACCACATCGGTCGTCGAGGCGGGCACCATGCTCGGCGGGACGATGACGGCCGGCGGCGTCTGGATGCCGAACCACTTCTTCACCCAGACCGGCCCTGTGGTCCAGGGCATCCCGTGGGAGCTCTACACGGCGTCGAAGGAGGCGGAGGGCCTCCCGATCCCGGACTATCGCAGGCGCCGCCCGGTGGAGACGCCCGGCTACTACTCGTACATCAGCGTCCCGGTCTACGCGGCCGTGGCCGAGGCGGCCGCGGTGGCGGCTGGCGTCGTCCTGCACTATCACGAGTTCGTGGCCGAGATCCGCGCCGACGGCGACTGGTGGGAGGTGGTCTCGCTGGGCCGCGGCGTCCGCCGGACCACCCGCTGTCGCGAGCTGATCGACGCGTCCGGCGATTCGGACGCCGTGCGCGCGCTCGGCCTGCGGACGACGCGCTCGGAGGTGAGCCAGCCGGGCACGCTCCAGTACCAGTTCGCCGGGATCGAGTTCGAGCAGCTCTGGAAGGAGGAGGTCCAGACGCTGTACGAGGAGGCGATGGCGGACGGCACGCTGCGCAAGGGCGACTGGGCGTACGCCAACATGGAGCCGTTCATCTACTACCTTCGCCACGGCGGTCACAACGGGACGCACATCTACGACGCCGACACCTCCGACGCCGATGGCCAGACCCGGGCTGACGTCGAGGGGCGCGAGCGGATGCTGCGCATGTTCCGGTTCGTCCGCGAGCGGATCCCGGGTGCCGAGCGCGCGTCGATCCGCTACATGGCGCCGTTCGCGCTAGCCCGCGAGACGTACCACACCGTGGGCGAGTACACGGTGGTCAGGGACGACTTCGTGCGCGCGACGCGGTTCGATGACGCGGTCTGCAACGCGTTCAACTACATCGACCTGCACAGTCAGGAGGTGGGCTGCGAGGTCTCGTTCATCGACGACCCGGACGCCATCCCCACGGTGCCGTTCCGAGCGCTGGTACCCGAGGGCTCGCGACGGATCACCGTCGCGGGGCGGAACGTGTCCGCAAACCGGATCGCGTTCGCGGGGATCCGCGCCCAGTGCACGTGCATGGCGATGGGCCAGGCGACGGGCGCCGCGGCGGCGCTAGCCGTGCAGCGCGGGGTGGCCTCGCGTGACGTGCCCGCCGCCGACATCGTGGCGCTCACCGTGGAGCACGGGGCGGTGCGGCCGAGTTGACGGCCCGGGTGCCGGGCGGGCAGCACGCTTCGACGCAACGTCTGCGTTCCCTCCCCGTCTCCATCCCCGTTCCCCGCTCCCCGTTCCATGCTGCCCCGGTTCTCAGCTATGCCCAGAGCGACTGGTAGAGGCCGCACGTGAGCCTCGCGCCCACGCATCCGGCCGGTTTCGCAACCTTCGAGCCCCACCGATGCCCGTCGTGAATGGATGAGGACTGTCGGCGTGCGCCACGCATCTAAGAGTCGTGCCAGGCATATCCGAGGGATGGGCGCCGGGTCTGGGGGATGGGCGCCGGGCCCGGGGAGGAGCGCCGGGCCCGGGGGGCGCCGGGCCCGGGGGAGGGGCGCCGGGGCGGCCGCAACCACGCGCAACCCCGCGGAACCACGCGCAACCCCGGCCGCCACCGCTCCCCTATCGAGCCCCGATCCCCGGCCGCGCCACGCCGCGCGAGGCAAGGTGCCCCTCGAGCAGCCCGACAAGCCGCTCGAACGCCACGTACTTCTGCGGCGTGCCGGTCCGCGCCCGCTCGCCCCGGACGATCGGCGCGCAGCGGTCCCAGGCCTCGAACACGGCCCCGGTCAGCAGCTCGCCGAGCAGGGTCAGGTCGGCCACGCCCCGATCGTGCAGCACGCCCATCGTCTCGTAGAAGGTCGCCACCTGGTCGAACGCGGTCCAGTCGTCGAGCGAGGCGCCGGCGAGGAACGCCGCGTGGTCGGCGAACGGCCACGTCTGGACGCGCCAGTACGCCCGCGTCAGCGCCTCCGACAGGAGGGGCTCGTAGAGGCGCAGGACGATCTCCTCGCGCCGCTGGGCGTACTGCAGCCGGAGCTGGACGACGGCGATGACGATCCAGCCCAGGAGCGCGACGCTACCGAGCGCCGACAGGATCGAGAGCAGGTCCACCGACGCGGTGCCCGAGCTGTCAGTCCAGCCGCACGCCCTGGCGCGCGAGCTCGGCGCGGACCTTCCCGATCCCCACCTCGGCCACGCCCGCGTCCTCGCGGATGGAGACGGCGGCGGCCACGCCCGCGCCCTGTCCCGACACGGTGCAGCAGGTCATGGAGCGCACGGCGGCGTGGCTGATCTTGTCCCCGCCGATGGACCGCCCGGCCACCAGCAGGTGCTCCACGCCCTTGGGCACGAGCGAGCGGTAGGGCACGTGGAAGTAGCGGCCCGTGGTGGGCAGGACCAGCACGCCGTAGCCGTCGATGAACTCGGGGAAGATGCCGATCGAGTCCTCGAAGCGCGCCTCGCCGCGCACGTCGTCGGCGGTGAGGTTGTAGACGGCGTCGATCTTGCGGGTGTCGCGCAGGCCCACGGTCATGCCGAAGTTGCGCAGCGTCGCGGTCTCGCAGCCGGGCATGAACGCGCGCAGCGCCTCGATCGCGTGCATCGCCTGCCGCCGGCCCTCGATCTCGGCCCGGCACAGCTCGTCGGCAGAGGTCCCGTCCACCTCGCCCATGTGGATCAGGTTGAGGTACGTCAGGTCGCCGTTGTCGTGGACCGTCCCGTAGGTGCCGGCCATCGTGATCAGGCCCGGCGGGATGAGGCCCGCCTCCACGGCCTTCTTGAACGGCTTGCGGAGGAAGGGCGAGAACATCTCGTCCTCCTTGCCGTCGGTCTTGATGTCCCACTCGAAGTTGCCCGCCCAGTCGCGGTACCTGGGCGGGTCCGCCTTGATCGCGTCGATGAACGCGCGCTTGTTGACGCCGGTCATCGAGAACACCACCGACGCGGAGAGCATCTCCTCGCGAGGCGTCTTGCGGGTCGGGGCGCCGGCCCGGTAGGCGACGTCGGCATCGCCCGTCGCGTCCACCACCCGGCGGGCGAGGATCGCCTCGCGGCCCGACTTGCTCTCCGTGATCACGCCGCGGACCACGCCGTCCTCGACGATGGGCGCCACGAAGGTCCGGTGGAGCATCGGGGTGATCCCGTTCTCCTCGACCAGCCGGTCGGCGACCACCTTGAAGCCCTCGGCGTCGAAGGCCTGGCTGGTGGACTGGCTCTCGTCGGAGGTGGCGCCGGCCGCCCGCGCCCGGGCCTCGATCTCGGAGCCGATGCCCACGCTGTCCACGGTCTGCTCGTGGCGGTACCAGGCGAAGCTCTCCACGCCGACGGCCGTGATGTTGCCGCCGAAGCAGCCGAAGCGCTCCAGCAGCGTGGTCCGCGCCCCGGCGCGCGCGGCACCCAGCGCGGCGCCCAGGCCGCCGGGCCCGGAGCCCACCACCAGGACGTCCGTCTCGTGGACCACGTCGATGGTGCGGGCGGGCTCGGTGATCTGACGGAGGCCGGGAAGGGGGACAGCGGACATGCGGGCGACCTCGAGCGACGACGGAACGACGATGCGGCGACGGAGCGACTGGGGTGCCGTTTGACCCCCCTGCGGCCGCGGGTCTAGCCGGTCCCTAGCTGGCGACGGCGAAGACCGGCTCGGGCACCACGCTCACCTCCACCGCCACGCCCGGGTACAGCCCTGACGCCTCTGCCGCCGACAGCTGGGCCACCACGATCGTCTCGTCGGGCAGCGCCACCTGCGCGCGGCACATCGAACCCAGGAAGCTGACGGCGAGCACCCGGCCGGCGCCCTGCGGATTGGCGGCCAGCCGGACATGCTCGGGGCGCACCAGCGCCTTCACGTCGCCGCGGTCGGTTGCGCCGGGCACCAGCGGCACCCTCTGGCCCAGCACGTGGACCTCGCCGCCGTCGGTCTTGCCCGGGATCCGGTTGGTCAGGCCCACGAACTCCGCCACGAACCGCGTCTGGGGGCGCTCGTAGAGTTCGGCCGGCGCGGCGATCTGCTCTAGGCGCCCGGCGGACATGACGCCCACGCGGTCGCCCATCGCGAGGGCCTCCTCTTGGTCGTGGGTCACGAACAGGGTGGTGATGCCAACCATGATCTGGATCCGCCGGATCTCCTCGCGGAGCTGGCGGCGCACCTTGGCGTCCAGCGCCGAGAGCGGCTCGTCGAGCAGCAGCACGCTGGGCTCGATGGCGAGGGCCCGAGCGAGCGCCACGCGCTGCTGCTGGCCACCCGACATCTGGTGCGGGTACTTGTTCGCCTGGTCGCCCAGGCCGACCAGATCGAGGGTCTCCTCGGCCTTGCGCTTGCGGGTCGCGCCGTCCACGCGCCGCAGCCGCAAGCCGTAGGCGACGTTGTCGCGCGCGGTCATGTTGGGGAACAGGCTGTAGGCCTGGAACACGATCCCCATGTTCCGCTTGTTGGCCGGCACCCGGGTGATGTCCTTGCCGCCCACCAGGATCCGGCCTTGGTCCACCTCGTCCAGGCCGCCGAGCGCTCGCAGGGCGGTGGTCTTGCCGCAACCTGACGGACCGAGCAGCGCGATCAGCTCGCCCGGGGCGATGTCGATGGACAGGCCCTGGAGGGCGTGCACCGTGCCGTACCAGCGGTGCATGTCCTCGAAGACCACGGCGACGCCGTGCCCGGCGGGGGCGGGACTGGTGCTGGCGGAGGTCATCAAGAGGGTTCCTCGGCGGCTCGCTGGGCGCGATGGTCGGCGCCAGCGGCGAAGCGGGAGATGACGAACAGCAGGGTGAACGCGAACAGCAGGGCGAGCAGCGACACGGCGACCGAGACGAACGGGTCGCGCTTGCCGAGCAGGTAGATGACCACCTGCACCGTGTTGAACGACAGCAGCGACGAGATCGTGTACTCGCCCAGGACCAGGGCGATGGCGAGGACGGAGGCGGAGAGGATGCCGCCCCGGATGTTGGGGACGATCACCTCGAAGATCGTGCGCGGCCAGCCGGCGCCCAGGCTCCGCGCCGCGTCCGACAGCGTGGCCGTGTCGATGGACCGCAGGCTGGAGTCGATCGCGCGGTACGAGTAGGGCAGCACCAGGATGATGTCGATGAACGTCAGGGTCAGGGCCGACCCGCCGATGGCGCCCAGGTTCTGGCCCATCCACTGGTAGACGGGGGCGATGCCCACCACGATCACGATCGCCGGGATGGCGAGCGGCAGGAGGCACAGGAACTCCACGACCCGCCGCATGCGCGGCACCCGGACCACCGTCCAGACCATCGTGGGGACCAGCAGCAGCAGCATGCCGAACACGGTCAGGACCGCGATCTCGAGCGAGGTCACGATGCCGTCGATCAGGTTCGGGTAGCTGAAGATGTTGGCGTACGACTGGAGGCTTCGGGTGAACGTCTTGGTGGCCCGGTCGTAATCGCCGCGCGTGGAGAACTCCAGC
>JAKAHL010000125.1 GCA_021815005.1 Chloroflexota bacterium | reverse complement strand
AGGGCGCCGTGGTGGACCTGCGGACGGTCGAGCCGCGACCCGACGCGGTCACGTGGGCCGAGCGCTGGGACCGAGACCCCCGGGCCATCGAGGTCGTCCTGCGCGAGGCCCGGCGGGTGGTGCGCATGGAGAAGGGCGTGCTGATCACCGAGACGCCGCAGGGCTTCGTCTGCGCCAACGGCGGCGTGGACGCCAGCAACGTGGGGCCCGCGTCGGGCGACCTGGTGACCCTGCTCCCCGTCGATCCCGACGCGTCCGCGGCCGGGATCCGCGCGGCGCTGCGGACGCGCTTCGGCGCCGACCTGGCGGTCGTGATCTCCGATAGCTTCGGCCGGCCGTGGCGCTGGGGCATCGTGGACGTCGCCCTCGGCGTGGCCGGCCTTCACCCGCTCGAGGATCTCCGGGGCGTGCCCGACGCCGACGGCCGGGTGATGAAGACGACCGTCCGCGCGGTGGCCGACGAGATCGCCTCGGCCGCCGAGCTGGCGCTGGGCAAGACGGCAGGCCGGCCGGTGGCCCTGGTGCGCGGCGCGAACCCGCCGCTCGGCGAGGACTCGATCCGGTCCGCGCTGATCCCCGCGGACACCGACCTCTTCCGCTGAGGGCCCGCCCGCGCCGAGCGAGCCCGTGGGCCGGGGCGCGGCGCCATGCCTGCGGACACGCCTGCGGGCATTCCGCCGCGACCGCGCTACCCTGCTCGGCATGAAGGTTGGCCTGCAGATCCCCTCGTACACCTGGCCCGGCGGCGCCGAGGCCATTGCCCCCACCCTCGCCCGCGTGGCACGCGACGCCGACGACGCCGGCTTCGACTCCATCTGGGTGATGGACCACTTCTTCCAGATTCGCGGCGTCGGGCGTCCCGAGGAGCCGATGCTCGAGGGCTGGACCACGCTCGGGTTCCTGGCCGCGAACACCTCGCGGGCGCGGCTGGGCCTGATGGTGGGCGGCGTCCACTACCGGGCGCCGGGCCTGTGGGCCAAGGCCGCCACCACGCTCGACGTGCTCTCGGGCGGGCGCGCCTGGCTCGGCATCGGCGCGGCGTGGAACGAGGATGAGTCGAACGGGCTCGGCTTCCCCTTCCCGCCGCTCGCGGAGCGGTTCGAGATGCTCGAGGACACGCTCCGCCTGACCCACGAGATGTGGCGGGGCGAGCGAGGATCGGACGCTCCGTTCGAGGGCCGGCACACGCGGGCCGGGCGCCTGCTGAACTCGCCCCAGGCGATCTCGCGACCGCACCCGCCGGTGATGATCGGCGGCGGCGGCGAGCGCAAGACGCTCCGCCTCGTGGCCCAGTACGGCGACGGCTGCAACGTGTTCGGCGCGCCGGCCGTCATCCGCCACAAGTACGACGTCCTCCGGGAGCACTGCGAGGCCGTCGGGCGCAACCCCGACGAGATCGAGCGGTCGACGCTCCAGGCGGTGCGCCTCGCCGTCGGCAGCGGCGAGGGCGAGGCGCCCGCGCAGGTGGTGGACCGGTTCGGCGAGCTCGCCCGGGCTGGCGCCCAGCACATCGTGTTCGGCGTCCAGGACGTCTGGGACCCGCGCGTGATGGAGGTTCTCGGCCGGGACGTGCTCCCGGCGCTGCACGCCCTCTAGGTGCGGCTGCCTCGGCCGCCGTCGTCCGTTACCAATACCCCCAGGGGGTATTCGGATGCGGACGGTGGTAGAGTTGGGATCGACGAACACCCACCCACGAGACCTACGCCCGACCATGACCGACCAGAACCGACCCGAGTCTGCCACCACCCCGGCCGCTGCGTCCGCTGGCCTCACCATCAACTTCGGCTCCGGCGGCGGCGCGCCGTTCGGGGGTCTGTCCGTGATCGGCGGTGACCTCGCCGGTGGCGACGCGCCGGCCGACGAGCCGCTCGCCGACGGCTCCCCCACCGAGACCAGGGTCCTGATCATCGGCTCGGGACCGGCCGGCCTGACCGCCGCGATCTACGCGGCGCGCGCCAACCTGGAGCCCGTTGTCCTGGGCGGCTCGGCTCCCGGGGGCCAGCTCATGCTGACCAGCGAGATCGAGAACTTCCCGGGCTTCCCCGAGGGGATCGACGGGCCCGAGCTCATGAACCGCTTCCGCGCGCAGGCGGAGCGGTTCGGCGCCCGCTTCCACGACTACGACGTGGACCGCGTGGACCTGTCCGCCCGTCCGTTCCGCGTCTGGGCGCGCGGCCTGGAGTTCCGCGGCCAGACGCTGATCCTGGCCACCGGCGCGTCGGCCCTGTGGCTCAACATCGAGAGCGAGCAGCGGTTCCGCGGCCGCGGGGTGTCGGCCTGCGCCACCTGCGACGGCTTCTTCTTCCGCGACAAGGAGATCGCGGTGGTCGGCGGTGGCGACTCCGCCATGGAGGAGGCGAACTACCTCACCCGCTTCGCGAGCAAGGTCCACCTGATCCACCGGCGCGACGGCTTCCGCGCCAGCAAGATCATGATCGACCGGACCTACAGCAACCCCAAGATCGAGGTCCACACCAACACCGAGGTGGCCGAGGTCCTGGGCGGCCAGTTCGTGGACGGCCTGCGCCTGCGCGACCCGCGCGACGGCAGCGAGCGCGTCCTGCCGCTGGAGGGGCTGTTCATCGCGATCGGCCACCGGCCCAACACGGACGTGTTCCGCGACTGGCTCGAGACCGACGAGAAGGGCTATCTCATGCCCCACGAGCACACGGCGAGTCGGATCCCGGGCGTGTTCATCGCGGGCGACGTGGCGGACAACCGCTACCGCCAGGCGATCACGGCCGCTGGCGACGGCGCCCGCGCGGCGCTCGACGCCGAGCGCTGGCTCGAGAGCGAGGGCGTGATCGAGCACGTCGCCCAGGCCGCCTGGTAGCCGGGACGCCACCGTCCGGGGCCCCGCCGTCCCGGCGACCCTCATCGGGACGGCGTCCGCGCCGTGGCGCGCCGCGCCGCCGGGACCGATCGGCGAGCGCCCGGCGAGGCACGCCCCGCGCCCGCCGACGCGTGCTTGCATGACTATGCACATTGCTGTATAGTCATCCGGTGGCCACTCTCCGCCCGATCTTCGACCCCACGAGCCGGCCGTCCGCGAGCGGCCCAGCGCGCCCGTGAGCGCGGACTCGACGGGTTCGGCGATCGCGGCGGAGCGTGCGTCAACCCCGGCCATCCCGGCCCAGCGGGGCGCCCGCGCCCTCGCCGGCGGCGATCCCGTCCGGGTGGCGATCGTCGGGGCCACGGGCTACGTTGGCGCCGAGCTGATCCGGCTGCTGGCGCTCCACCCGCACGCGGCGATCGCCGGGCTCGTCGGCAGGGAGCGCAAGGGCGACCCGCTCGCGCACATCCACCCGCACCTCGCCACGCGGGACCTCCATGTCTTCGACACCGTGCCCGAGGACGCCGAGGCCGTCTTCCTGGCGCTGCCCCACGGCACGGTCGCCCAGCGGGTGGACGAGTTCCTGGGCCGCGGCCAGGCGGTCATCGACCTCGGCCCGGACTTCCGCCTCCGCGACCCGGCGGACTACCCGACCTGGTACCACTTCGACCACCCGCGGCCCGAGCTGCTCGGGACCGCCGTGTACGGCCTGCCGGAGCTCCACCGGGCGGAGCTCGTCGATGCCGGCCGGCGGCCCGGCGCAATCGTGGGCTCACCCGGCTGCTACGCCACCACGACGATCCTGGCCCTCGCCCCGCTCGCCCGCGCCGGGCTGCTGGCCGATGTCGTGGTGGACGCCAAGAGCGGCGTGTCCGGCGCTGGCCGCGACCCCAAGGCGGACCTCCACTTCGGCGAGGTCAACGAGAGCGTCAAGGCGTACGGCGCCTTCACCCACCGCCACATCGGCGAGATCGAGCAGGAGCTCCTGGGCCTGTCCCCCGCCCCGGACGCGAACCCGGGCGCCGCGGGCATCGACTTCCTGCCGCACCTGGTCCCGATGACGCGCGGCATCCTGTCGGCCTGCCATGTGCGCACGACGCGCCCCGTCTCGCAGGCGGAGCTGGACCTGCTGTACGCGGACGCCTACGCCGACGAAGCCTTCGTGAGCGTCGTCGCGGCCCCACCCGCCACCAAGCACGTCTTGGGCTCCAACGAGTTCCGGGTCTGGGTCAAGGTTGACGACCGGACCGGGCGCGTCCTCGCCATCGGCGTGCTCGACAACCTGGTCAAGGGCGCCGCCGGCCAGGCGATCCAGGCCTTCAACATCCTCCACGGCCTGCCCGAGTCGGCCGGCCTGATGCAGCTCCCGCTCGCGCCGTAGGCGTTCGCCCACTCCACCCGACGAGGACCGTCATGCCGCCTGTCCCCGACCCGATCCTCGCGCCGCTCCCCCACACGCTGCCCGCTGCGGAGCGCGCGGCTCGCATGCCCGCCGGGTTCGCCGCAGCCGGCACGACGGCGGGAATCAAGGCCTCCGGCCGCCCCGACTTCGCGCTGGTCGTCGCCGCCGGCGGCCCGGTGCCGGCAGCCGCGGTGTTCACGCCCAACCGGTTCGCGGCTGCGCCCGTTCGGCTGTCGCGCGCCAACCTGCAGGCGACGGGCGGCTCGCCGGAGACCTGCGGCTACGCGACCGCGGTCGTCGCCACCTCCGGGTCGGCCAACGCGGCTACCGGCGAGGCGGGCGACGCCGACCAGGCCGCCATCGGACAGGCCGTGGCGGATGCCCTCGGCACGGACCCGGCCCACGTGCTGCACCTCTCGACCGGCATCATCGGCATCCGGCTTCCGGTGGACAAGGTGGTCGCGACGATCCGGCGCGTGGCGCCGGACGAGCTCGAGGCCAGCGACGGCGCGTTCGGCCGGGCCGCCGTCTCCCTCCGGACCACCGACACCACCACCAAGACCGCCAGCGTCGCGGTCCGCCTGCCGGGCGCGGCCGGCGGCACGGTCGCCGTAACCGTCAGCGGCATCGCCAAGGGCGTCGGGATGATCCACCCGCGGATGGCGACGATGCTCTCGGTGGTGCTGACCGATGCCACCGCATCGCCGGCCATGCTGCGGACGCTGCTGCGGGGAGCCGCCGCCACAACCTGGGACCAGCTCTCGGTGGACGGCGACACGAGCACCAACGACACCGTCTTCGCGCTCGCGTCGGGGGCCGCCGGGGCCAGGTCCGCCGACGACGACGCCGAGACGCGCACGATCCTCGGCGCCGCCATCACGGCCGTCGCCCGCGACCTCGCCCGCCAGCAGGCGCGCGACGGCGAGGGCGCGACGGCGCTCGTCACCTGCCAGGTCACCGGAGCAGCCGACGACGCGGACGCTCGGGCCGTCGCCCGCGCGGTCATCAGCTCCTCGCTCGTCAAGGCGGCCGTCCACGGCAAGGACGCCAACTGGGGCCGCATCGCGGGGGCAGCCGGCAACGCGCTCGTGGCCGAGGCCGCCGTGCTCGAGGCGGCCGGGCTCGGGCCGGTGGAGGCCTCCTCGCGCGCCGGTCGGCCTGCTGCGGTGGACCCGGCCCGGATGCGCATCGCGATCGCCGGGTACCTCGCCTACGACGGGCCGGCCGGTGGGCCCGTGGGCATCGACAAGGCGGCCGCTCGCGTGGCGATGGACGCCGAGGAGGTCCTGATCCGGGTGGACCTCGGGCTGGGCAACGGCGTCGGCGAGGCGTTCGGCTGCCCGCTGACCGAGGCCTACGTCAAGGAGAACTCGGAGTACACCACGTGAGCGCCGCCACCAGAGCGCGCCGGAGGACCGCATGAGCGAGGTCGTGGTCGTCAAGCTCGGCGGGACGACGCTGGCCGAGCAGCGCCAGGTCCTCGCCGAGGTGGCGCAGGTCGCACGGCGCCGGCCCGTGGTGCTCGTGCACGGCGGCGGCAAGCGCATGACCGAGTGGCTGGAGCGCCTGGGCGTCGAGACCCGGTTCGAGGGCGGTCTCCGCGTCACCGACCCCGCGGTGCTCGAGGTGGCGGCCGCGGTCCTGCGCGGCGTCGTCAACTCCGAGCTCGTGGCCGCCCTCCGCGACGAGGGCTGCGACGCGGTGGGCCTGTCCGGCGTGGACGGCGGGCTGCTGATCGGCGAGCGGCTCCCGGACGTGGGCCTGGTGGCCACCGTCGTCGGCGTGCGCCGGGACCTCATCGACTCGCTGCTGGTCGCGGGCCAGGTGCCCGTGGTCGCGCCGCTGGCCCGCGACGAGGAGGGCGTCGTGTGCAATGTGAACGCCGACGATGCCGCCGCCGGGCTCGCCGCGGGCCTCGGTGCGCGGCAGCTGGTCCTGATGACCGACGTGGACGGCATCCTCGACGCCGCGGGCGGCAAGCTCGACTCGGTCACGCCCGCGGAGGCCGAGGCGCTCATCGCGGACGGGACGATCCGCGGCGGCATGATCCCCAAGGTCAGGGCGGCGCTGTCTGC
>JAKAHL010000124.1 GCA_021815005.1 Chloroflexota bacterium | reverse complement strand
TCATGGCCATCGCCATGGGTGCCTCGGCGGTGAGCCGTCGGCTGGCCTGGGTCGGCCGGCACCACGTCGCGGTGGACGCCGTCACGGGCGTGCTCCTGATGGTGCTCGGCGCGCTGATGATCACGAACATGCTGGGCCAGCTGGCGACCTTCACGTCGCCGCTGGGCCTGTAGGGAGGTCGCCGGAGATGACCCACGAGGTTCGCACTCCGCCGCTTCGTCCGACGGCGGTCGCGCCCGGCCAGACGGCGGCCAGCGCAGGCCTGATGGACTATGTCGATGCCGGGCTCGAGGGCCTGTGGCACCTGCTCACCTCAATGCGCGTGGCGATGGTCCTGATGATGGTCCTCGCCCTGCTCAGCCTGGCGGGGTCGCTGATCATCCAGATCACGGCCGACCAGGCGGGCGACTCGGCCATGCGCGCCGAGTTCCTGAGCATGATCCAGCCCCGCTACGGCGGCTGGACGAACGTCATGGTCGCCGGGCCCGGCGCCGTCACCCTGATCGCCGGCATCGCCATGCTGGCCTACGGGCTCCACCGCTTCTCGAAGCGAGGCGAGCTCACGTGGGAGCTGGGCACGGGTGTCGCGGTGGCGGCCCTGGGGGTCCTCGTGCTCGCGACGGACACGCTCGGCCTGTTCAACGTCTTCAACTCGCTGCTCTTCCGGGTGCTGGTGGCGGGACTGGTGATCAGCCTGGTCGCCTGCACCGCCCACCGGATCCCGGGCGTGTGGCGGACCGCCACCAAGCCTCGCGTGGACGTGGGGGCGAGCTTCTTCGAGCACGCGCCGCAGCACGAGTCCGTGGTGGTGCACGCCACCGCTGACGAGACGCTGGCCACCGTGCGGACCATCTTCCGGAACCGGCACTACCGGATCCTCACCCAGAGCGACGGGACGGTCCACCTGTACGCCGACCGCTTCCGCTTCGTCGCCTTCGCGTCGCTGGCGGGCCATATCTCGCTGGTCCTGATCTTGGCCGGCGCGATCATCGGCACGACATTCGGCTACCGAAACCCGTCGTTCGTCATCGCCGAGGGCAGCACCATCCCCACCGGCACCGAGTCCGGCCTGGCCATGAAGCTCGTCACCTTCACCGACACCTGGTACACGACGGTGGCGGACGTCCCCTCGGACTACGCGAGCAAGGTGGAGCTGTACAAGGACGGGGCCCTGGTCGCGGCGCAGACCATCCGCGTGAACGATCCGCTCACCTACAACGGCGCCACGTACTACCAGAAGGCGTACGGCCAGGCCGTGGTGATGACGGTCAAGGACGCGCAGGGCAACGTCGTCTACAGCCAGGGCCTGCCGCTCGACCAGACGGCCGGAGACGGGTCGGGGCGCGATGCGGGCACGATCCAGATCCCGGGCGCCAGCGACGTGCTCTACGTGTTCGGGACAACGGGCACGTCGGACACGACGATCCAGCCGGGACAGGTGCGCGCGGTCCTGGTCAGCGCCGCCAACAACTCGACGATCGCCGACCAGGTGATCAACCAGGGCAAGGCCCAGACGATGGGCAACTACACTGTCACCTTCGACCGCGAGTCGCAGTACACGCTGCTGAGCATCAACCGCGACCCGGGGCAGATCCTGATCTGGCTCGGCGCGCTCCTCCTGTTCGGGGGGTTCACGCTGATCTTCCTGCTCCCGCAGCGGCGGGTGTGGGCGCGAATCTCGTCGCGGGGCGCCACGTCCGTGCTCTCCGTGGCCAGCCTCGGGCGACGCGACGCGGCGCTGGGCACCGACTTTGACGATCTGGTCACCGATATCCGCGCGGCGCTGCAGACGCCGGCGCAGGGCTGAGGGAGGTCACCACTGATGGACAAGATGTCCGGATACGCCTTCGTGGCCGCCGGCCTGAGCACCGCGCTGGCGATGGTCTGCTACGCCCTCTACGCGCTCTCTGGCCTGCGCGCCGCACGCGTGCAGACCGCTGGCGTGCCCACCACGAGCGGCGCCCTCGGCTTCGTGTCCGGGCCGCGCACGGCGGCCATCGGCCGCTACGCCACGATGCTCGGCTGGCTGGCCACGGTCGCACTCCTGGCCGGGCTCGTCTTCAGGGCCATCGCCACCGGCCACGGCCCGTTCGCGAACATGTACGAGTTCTCGCTCGCGTTCGCGTTCGGCACCATGCTCTCCTACATGTACTTCGAGCGGAAGTACCACCAGCGGATCCTCGCCCTGGTCGCGCTGCCGGTGGCGCTGGCGATGATGTGGTACGCCTCCACCATCCCGTCCACGATCGAGCCGCTCGTCCCCGCCCTCCAGAACAACCTGCTCCTGACCGTCCACGTCGCCGTGGCGATCGTGGCCTACGGCTCCTTCTCCATCGCGTTCGGCGCCGCGCTCCTGTATCTCCTCCAGCCCGAGGGCGGGCGCTGGGGCCTGCCCAAGCCGCAGGTCCTGGACGAGATCGGCTACCGAGCGGTGGTGGTGGGCTACCCGTTCCTGACCCTCACCATCATCCTCGGCGCGGTCTGGGCCAACACGGCCTGGGGCACCTACTGGAGCTGGGACCCCAAGGAGACCGCATCGCTGGTCACCTGGCTCATGTACGGCGCCTACCTCCACGCCCGCGTCGTCCGCGGCTGGCGCGGCTCGCGAGCCGCCTGGCTGCTGATCCTCGGCTTCGCCGCGGTCCTGTTCACCTACTTCGGCAACCTGTTCTTCGGCGGGCTTCACAGCTACTCCGGCCTGAACACCATGAACTAGGCCGCGAAGGGAGCACTGAGCACACATGGACGCAGCAGAGACGGCGGCCGGCGGCGCCCCGGGGAGGGGCCGGGTCGCCGGGCGGCTGCAGACGGTCATCGTCCTGGCGGTGACCGTGGCCGCCATCGCCGCCGCCGCGCTCCTGATGGGCGGGGGCGGCATCGGCCAGAGCAGCGGTGTGAGCCAGGTCAGCCTGACGGGCAGCGTCGCCAACGCGGCGCCCGTGGCGGGCTCCACACCGCCCGGCTTCACCGCGACCACCTACGACGGCAAGACCATCAGCCTCGCCAGCTACCTCGGGAAGCCGCTGTGGCTCACGTTCGGGGCGTCGTGGTGCCCGGACTGCCGGTCGGAGGCCCCCGACGTGGAGGCCGCCTACCAGAAGTACCAGGCCCAGGGTCTCAGCGTGGTCGCGGTGTTCATCAGCGAGTCGCCCAGCGACATCCAGAGCTACGCGCAGCGGGCCGGCCTCACGTTCCCGATCGCCGTGGACCAGAACACCGTCATCGCGAGCCAGTACCGGACCATGGGGATCCCGACCCACTTCTTCATCGGCGCCGACGGCAAGATCAAGGACGTCAAGCTCGGCGCCCTCGACCCCGCCACCATCGACAGCGAGATCCAGGGAATCCTGGGCCACTAGGCTCTCCGAGGGGTTCATGAGCGACACCGTCGAGCCCGCCGCGCCCCAGCCGCAGGCCGCACCCGACGCCGCACCGGACGGCGCCGGGAGCGCGCCTCCGTCCGCGCCGGACAGCCCTGCCCAGCAACCCAGGAGGCGGAACCCGTTCTACCTGCGCGGCCGGCATGTCCGCCTGCCAGGCTCCAGGCGCGGTATGTTCGCGCTCCTGCTCGTGCTCGGGATCGGCGGCTTCGCGGCGGCCTACACCACGGTGACGCTCATCGGCTGGACCGAGACCGCGGACTTCTGCGGCCGGTGCCACACGATGGCCCCCGAGCTCCAGGCGTACGAGGCCGGCCCGCACAAGAGCGTGGACTGTGCCGCGTGCCACGTGGAGCCGGGCGTCATCGGCTGGATCAAGGCCAAGATCAACGGCACCAAGCAGCTGATCGACGTGGTGCTCGGCACCTACCCCACCCCGATCCCACCGCCGGATCATGCCGACATGCCGTCCACGTCCGACACCTGCGAGCGCTGCCATGGCGTCACCCGCACCGCGGTCACGACGCTCAAGACGGAGATCGTGTACTCGGAGGACGCGACCAACACGCCGCAGTTCGTGGGCCTCATGATCCGGCCCGCGGGCGGCGACCCGTTCGACGTCAACCGCAGCGTCCACTGGCACGTGGAGCGGACGGTCAACTTCTACAGCACGGACCCGCACGCCCAGACCATCGACCTCGTGGAGGCCACCCAGACCGACGGCTCGGTCGCCACGTACATCGCGCTCAACAAGATCACCGTCCACGAGAACGCGCAGCCCGACGTGACGGCGATCAAGACCTCCGAGATCAAGACCACGATGAGCTGCTACGACTGCCACAACCGCATCGGGCACGACATCGCGAACCCCCGCGTCGGCCTCGACCAGGCGATGCAGTCGGGGACGGTCGACGCATCCCTCCCGTACCTCAAGAAGGAGGCGATGCAGATCCTGTGGGCCAGCTACCCGAGCGTCGCCGCGGCCGACGCCGCCGCCAACGGCCTCAAGGCCTTCTACGCGCTGAACTACCCGCCGCTGGCCCAGTCCAAGGCGACGCAGATCGACCAGGCCGTCTCAGAGGTCAAGACCCTCTACCGGCTGACCGCGACGCCCGAGATGAAGGTCACGGCCTACACCTACCCGAACAACCTGGGCCACCTGGACTTCCCCGGCTGCTTCCGGTGCCATGACGGCGCGCACTTCGAGGTGGTGAACGGGGCGGTGACCAACAAGACCATCCCGTCCACCTGCGACACCTGCCACACCTTCCCGCAGCTGGGCCAGGTCACGAGCCTGCCCCTGGGGACGCCGCCCTCGACGCACACCGACGCGCTCTGGGTGTTCAACCACAAGAACGTGGCCACGAGCACCGACCCGGGCGGCCAGTCGTGCGGCAACTGCCACGCCAAGGACTACTGCGTGAACTGCCACTCCACGGGCGCGGTCACGGTCGACCACGACGAGATGGCGACGAACCACGCGGCGGTGATCCGCAAGCAGGGCAACACGGCGTGCGCGTACTGCCACCAGCCGGTGTTCTGCGCCTCGTGCCACGGCAATGAGCAGGTGCTGCCGCTCACGACCCCGTTCTCGACGCACCCGCAGACCACGCCCGCGCCGGCTCCCGGCGCGTCCAACGCGCCCGCTGACGTTGCGCCCGCGTCGCCCCGCGCCTCGTCCCCGGCGGCCGCGGGCGTGCTGTTCCCGCTTCGGGCGGCGCCGGGCGGCTGACGCCGCGGCCCCGTCGCGCCGTCGTCGCGCTCCTACGCCCGCCCGGCGGCCACCCGGTCCGGGCGGGTGTACACGTTGAACCGGTCCCCGCGCAGGAAGCCGACGAGCGTCATGCCGACCTCTGCCGCCGCGTCCACGGCGAGGTCCGACGGCGCGGAGACCGCTGCCAGGATCGGCACCCCGGCCACGGCCGCCTTCTGGACCAGCTCGAACCCGATGCGGCCGCTCACCAGCACGATCCGCCCGTGGAGCGGCAGGTCGCCTGCCAGCAGGCGGCTGCCGATCAGCTTGTCGAGCGCGTTGTGGCGGCCGATGTCCTCGCGCACGGCGAGGAGCCTGCCGTCGGCCTCGAACAGGCCCGCGGCGTGGAGGCCGCCGGTGGCCTCGAACACCGCCTGCGCCGAGCGCAGCTGGACGGGCAGGGACCACAGGACCGCGGGCGCGATGGCGGGACCGTCCGGCAGCGGCCGGGCGCGCAGGCGCACGTCGTCGAGGACCGCCTTGCCGCACACGCCGCAGGACGACGAGACGGCGAAGTGGCGCTCGGCGACGCGCGCCGCGTCGAAGGGGCGCCGCAGCCGCACCAGCACCTCGTCATCGGGCCGGGAGACGGCGCCCGCGTCGCCGAGCTCCACGCCGACCACGTCGCCCGGGCCGTCGATCAGCCCCTCCGCGTGCAGGAACCCCACCGCCAGCTCCGCCTCGTTGCCGGGCGTGCGCATCGTGACCGCGACGTCGATCGGCGCCTGGCCCGGGCCGGCGACGCGGATCGCCATGGGCTCCTCGCCCGCGAGCCGGTCCGCACGAGTCCGCGCGTCGGCGCCGCGCACGGCGAGCACCGTCACCTCGGTGGCGCGGCGCTCGAGGCTCGGCTCCGCTGCGCCGCCGCCGTCACGGGGATCGGCGGCGGGCGGCCGGTGAGGGGCGGGACGCGGCGTCATGGAGCGCTAGGCTACCCCGCCGGGCGCTCGAGGTACACCGCGGCGCCCGTGGGCCGCAGGCAGTGCGTCATCGACATGGCCTGCAGGTAGCCGCCGGCGTTGAGGATGGCCACGCCCTCCCCCTCCGCCACGTCCGGCATGGGGTAGTCCTCCGCGAACACGTCGCCGGCCTCGTTGATGTGGCCGGCCACGGTCACGAGCTGCGTCCGGTCGCGCATCGGCGCGCGCAGCGGCACGATCTCCTGGGCGTAGCCGTAGACGAAGTACGCGCAGTTGACGTTCCAGCCGACGTCGAGGCCGACGAAGGTGACGCCCCCGCGCCGCTCGACCGTGACC
>JAKAHL010000123.1 GCA_021815005.1 Chloroflexota bacterium | reverse complement strand
GGAGATCGTGGCCGGCTTCGCCACCGAGTACTCGGGGATGCGGTTCGGCTTCCTGTTCTTCGCCGAGTACGTGAACGTGTTCATCATGTCGGCGCTGATCGTCACCCTGTTCTTCGGCGCCTGGAACGCGCCGGTGGACGTGAACTGGCTGCTCCGCCTGGTCGGCGTCGGGCCGCTGTCGATCAACCTCGACCCGGGCCAGCTCGGCTCGTCGCTGATGGCGGCCGCCGCGGTGGTCCCGCTGCTGGTGACGCTCGTCCTCGCCGCGCCGGTCTACCTCCTGCGGCGGCATCGGCCGGCCTGGCAGGCGCTGGTGGCCGGCTTCCTCCTGCTCAACCTGCTCGTGTTCGGCGTCATCGGCCTGGCGGCCTACATGGACTGGGACTGGGTCGCCGGCCTCGTCTGGTTCATGCTCAAGTCCTTCGTCTTCGTGTTCGTCTTCGTCTGGATGCGCGGCACGTTCCCGCGGGTGCGCATCGACCAGCTGATGGGCTTCGCGTGGAAGTGGCTGCTGCCCGCCGCGCTGCTCAACCTGTTCGTGACGGCCTTCGCGATCGTCCTGATCAAGTCGGCGGGGATCAACTGATGACCACCATCCCCGGCATGGGCCTCGTCCGCGGCATGGGCCTGACCCTGACGCGGTTCTTCCAGCCCAAGGCCACCATCATGTGGCCCGAGCAGCAGGCTGACGTCGCGCCCAAGTTCCGCGGCCGGCTCCAGCTCCTGTACGACGAGTACGGCACGCTCAAGTGCGAGACGTGCTTCCAGTGCGCCCAGGCCTGCCCGGTCGAGTGCATCGACATGGGCGGCGTGGACACGCGCGGCCGGTTCCACGTCCACTGGGGCCCCGCCGAGACCTACGGCGAGCGCCGCGAGGAATCGGCCACCCGCCGGTCCGGCCGCCCGGTGTCGGACCCAACCTTCACCCGCTTCGACTCGATCGACCTGTCGGCCGTGGACGTGATCCTCGACGCGCACGACAGCGACCCCAGGGCGCTGCTGCCGATGCTGGAGGAGATCCAGGCGGCGTACGGCTACCTGCCGGTCGCCGCGCTCAAGCAGCTCTCGCGCAAGACGGGCGCCTGGTACGCCACGGTGTACGGCGCCGCCACCAGCTATCGGCACCTCCGCCTCGAGCCGCCCACGCTGACCGCTGCGGCACCCGCGGGCGAGGGCCACAAGGCCGCCGAGTCGGGCTACCTCGCCGCGCTCGACGCGGCCCTGATCGGGAAGGCGGGAGCATGACCACGTTCCTGACCACGCCGACCGCCTGGCCGTCGATCCTGCTCGGGCGCGCCGCGGCCCTCGCCGCCGACCCGTGGGACCTCGACGCCGCCGTCCGCGCGGGCGCCTTCGAGGGGCTGCGCGCCGCGGTCCGCCACGGGCCCACCGGCACGATCGCCGAGATCGCGGCGTCGGGGCTGCGCGACCGCACCGGGGCTGGCTTCGCCGCTGGGGACGCGTGGCGCGCGGTGGCCTCGGCGGACGCGGCCCAGCGCTACGTGATCGCCAACGGCTACGACCCAGACCCGGCCTCCCAGACGGGCGCCGCCCTGCTCGGCGCGGACCCGTGGGCCGTCCTGGAGGGCCTGGTCATCGCCGCCTACGCCGCGGGCGCCTCGGAGGCGATCCTCGTGGTCCGCGGGGAGGACCCGGCTGCCGTGGCCCGGCTCGAGGGCGCGGTGGCCGAGGCAGAGGCCGCGGGGTTCGCGGGCGACGACGTCGCCGGCTCGGGGCGCCGCGTGACGGTGACCGTGCGCGGGCTGCAGGGCTCGTCCATGCTGGGCGAGGAGACCGTGCTGATCAAGGCCCTGGAGGGCAAGCGGGCGGCGCCGGACCAGCAGCCCCCGTACCCCACCGAGCGCGGGCTGTTCGACCAGCCCACCGTGGTCAACGGCGTCGCCACGCTGGCGGCGGTGCCGTGGATCCTCAGGAACGGCGCGGCCGCGTTCGGCAACACCGGGGTCCAGGACGCCCCCGGCACTGCGCTCGTGCAGCTGCGCGGCCCGGCCGGGGCCGGGATCGCCGAGGTGCCGCTCGGCACACCGCTGGGCGAGATCATCGCCCTCGCGGGCGGCGCGGGCGCCCACGCGCTCAAGGCGCTGCTGGTCGGCGGGCCCACCGGGGGGTTCCTGCCGGCGAGCGCGCTCGACACCCCCTACACCAGCGCAGCCCTGCGCGAGGCGGGCGCCCACATCGGCTCAGGCTCCATCGTCATCGCCGACGACCGGGCCTGCATCGTGGACCTGGCCCGCCTGCTGACCCGCTTCGCCTCCGACCAAGCCTGCGGCAAGTCGATCCCGTGCCGGATCGGCCTTCGGCGCCTGGCCGAGATCGGCGAGCGCGTGGCGGCCGGCACCCCGCGCGCCGGCGACGCGCAGCTGACCGCTGACCTGACGCACGACATCGCGGCCAGCGCCCTCTGCGACCACGAGCGCACCGCGACGTACGCCTTCGCGTCGGTGCTGCGCTACTTCCGCTCCGAGCTCGATGACCACCTGCTCCGCAGCACCTGCCCCGCCGGCGTCTGCACGCCGATCGCGGTGGCGGGCGGTGCGGCGTCCCGGGGAGCCAGCGCATGACCGACCTCGCCACCCGCCCCGCCGACCAGACGCCGCTGCCGCGGCCCGAGTCCCGCCCCGACACCCCCGCCAAGCTGGACACCGTCACGCCGCGCGACGGCTCGCTGGCTGAGCAGCTGATCACCACGCAGTCGCCGCAGCGGCCGCAGAGCACGCCCCGCATCCGCCTCGAGGTGGACGGACGGGTCGTCGAGGGCCTCGAGGGCCAGACGATCCTCGAGGTCTGCCGCGACAACGGGATCGAGATCCCCACGCTGTGCTACGAGCCCAAGCTGCCCGGCTTCGCCGCCTGCCGGATGTGCGTGGTCGAGGTTGCGGGCGAGGAGAACCCGCCCACCTCGTGCTCACGCCGGGCCGAGGCGGGCATGGTGGTCCAGACGCAGACCGACGAGGTCCGCCGGCTGCGCAAGACCAACCTCGAGCTGATCTTCTCGGACCACAACGCGTACTGCCTGCCGCCGTGCCAGAACAAGTGCCCGAGCCACATCGACATCCCGGGCTTCCTCAAGGCGAACGCGGAGGGGAACTGGCGCGAGTCATCGCGGATCTTCAAGCGGACCATCCCGTTCCCCAGCATCCTGGGCCGCGTCTGCCCCGCCCCGTGCGAGGAGCACTGCCGCCGGGACGAGGTGGACGAGGCGATCGCGATCCGCGACAGCCACCGCTACGCCGGCGACCAGGTGCTGCGGGCGTTCACCGACGAGGGCGTCGAGCCGCCGCTGCCGTTCGAGAAGCAGGCGCCGACCGGACGCCGGGTGGCCGTCATCGGCTCCGGGCCGTCCGGCATGTCGGCGGCGTACTACCTGCTGCTCGCCGGCCACGACGTGACCGTCCTCGAGCGAGACCCGGCGCCGGGCGGCATGCTCCGCTACGGCATCCCGCAGTACCGGCTGCCCAAGGTCGAGGTCCTCGAGGCCGACTACAAGGCGGTCGAGCTGCTCGGCGGCAAGGTGGTCTGCAACCAGGAGCTGGGCAAGGACTTCTCGCTCGACGACCTGGCCGGCCAAGGCTACGACGCCACGCTGCTTGCGATCGGCTGCTACGACACCAACAAGCTGGGCATCCCGGACGAGGACGCCGACGGCGTGATCGACGGCCTGGACTACCTGCGGACCGCGACGCTCGGGCTGCCGTACCCGGGCCACGAGGGCAGCCGCGTGGTGGTGGTCGGCGGCGGCTTCTCGGCCATGGACTGCGTCCGCACCTCCATCCGCCAGGGGGCGTCCGAGGTCACGCTGGTCTACCGACGCGACATGAAGGACATGCCCGCCTCGTCCGAGGTCCACGAGGCGATCGAGGAGGGCGTCACCACCATCTTCCAGGCCGGCCCGACCCGCGTTGTCAAGAGCGCGGACGGCAAGGTCGAGGGGATCGAGTTCATCCGGATGCAGCTCGGCGAGCCCGACGCGTCCGGCCGCCGCCGCCCCGAGCCCGCCCCGGGCACGGAGTTCACGATCCCCTGCGACCGCGTGCTCCTCGCCATCGGCCAGGGCCCGGACCTGCGCTGGCTCGGCACGGGCAACGACGGCGTCACCGCCACCAAGCAGCGGCGCCTCAAGGCCGATGCGGTGACCTTCGCCACGGACCGTGCCGGCGTGTTCGCCGCGGGCGACGTCCGGACCGGCGCCGCGACGGTCGTGGCGGCGATCGCGGAGGGCCGCCGCGCCTCGTACGCGGTGGACGCCTACCTGCGGGGCATGGACCTCGCGTCGATCCGGACGCGCCAGCAGCTCGCGGAGCCGCAGCCCGAGTTCCTCTCGATCGTGCCGTTCACCGGCGAGGTCAAGGAGCCCCGCTACCGACTCAAGGCGCTGGACCTGGAGGTCGCCAAGCACAGCTACATCGAGTACGAGGTCCCGTACTCCCGCGACGAGGCGATGGCCGAGGCCACCCGCTGCCTGCAGTGCACCTGCGAGGCCGTCGGCTTCTGCGACCTGCGCCGGCTGGGCATCGAGTACGGCACGACGCTGCGGACGCTCGACAAGGGCTACCACCAGGGCGCCGGCTACCGCTCGCTGACCGAGAACCGGTTCACGGGCGCCAACCACGACTACGTCCGCGACGACAGCCACGCGTTCATCCTCCGGGAGCCCTCGCGGTGCATCGACTGCGGCCGGTGCGCCAACGTGTGCGCCGAGGTGGTGGGCGCCGCCTGCTACGACTTCATGCGGACCGGCTTCGACACCCTGGTGACGACGCCGCTGGACATGAGCCTCAACGACACGCCGTGCGTCTCCTGCGGCCGGTGCGCCGAGACGTGCCCGACGGGCGCCCTGATGCCCAAGCCGCGCGTGCTCCAGAAGTACGAGGTCGACGAGAGCCGCTGCATCCTGTGCGGCATCTGCGTTGACGCCTGCCCCTACGACGCCGTCCGCGACAGCGACCAGTTCGAGCTCGGCCACACGTCCCGCGAGGAGCCGATGCTCGACCTCCTCGCGCTGGCCGGGGTCGAGCGCGAGACGGAAATGAGCTACATCCGCCGCGAGCGCGACTGGGCCGAGCGGGCTCGGGCCGAGGGCCGTCTCATCGACGAGTCCCGGCGCCTCCCCGTCCTGCCGGCCTCGCTCTCGGAACATCGGTGAGAGGGACGAGTGACTCAGCCTGACACGATCCCGCTCCTCGGCCTCGGCTGGAACGACCTGCTGTTCCTGGCGTTCGCCGCGGTGATGGTGGTGGCGGCCCTGGCCGTCGTCCTCCAGCGCGACATCATCCGGGCCGGCGGCGCCATGATCATCGCCTTCGCCGCGCTGGCGGGGCTGTACGTGATCGCCGGGACCCCGGTGGTCGCCGGCGCGCAGGTGCTGGTGTACATCGGGGCGATCAGCGTGCTGGTGCTGTTCGCGATCATGCTGACCCAGACCAAGGCGGCCCCTCGCGCGCTGGCGTTCCAGACCCAGGCGGTCCCGGCCGCCATCGCCACGGTCATCCTGGCGCTGCTGATCGTCGCCTCGGTGCTGACCACCGACTGGCCCAAGCAGGTCGCCACCCAGGTCGCGGACGCCAGGTCCGTCGCGACCACCCTGTTCGGCCAGTTCACGCTCCCGTTCGAGGTCGTGAGCGTCCTGCTGCTGGCGGCCGTCGTCGGCGGCGTGTTCCTCGCCAAGCGCGAGCGCGATCGCGGGGAGGCCGACTGATGCTGAGTGCGCTGAACCTGATCTCGCAGAACCTCAACGCGTACCTGGTCCTGTCGGGGCTCCTGTTCTCCATCGGCGCGTTCGGCTTCCTCGCCCGGCGCAACGCGATCAGCATGCTGATGTCGATCGAGCTGATGCTGAACGCCGTCAACCTGGCCTTCGTGGCGTTCGGCGCGTTCGTCTCCACCGCCGACCCGTCCCACGCGGCGCAGGCGAGCGACATCGCGCTGATCGTGATGGCGGCTGCGGCGGCCGAGGCCACGGTTGGGCTCGCGATCGTGATCGCGATCTACCGGAACCGGAAGACGCCGCTCGTCGACGAGTACGACGCGATGAAGCGGTAGGGGCCGGACGATGCCGTACGCCACGCTGATCCCGCTCATCCCGCTGCTGCCCATCCTGGGCTTCGCCTTCACCGCCCTGTTCGGGCGCCGCCTGATGCTCCGGCACGGGCGCACCGCGGCGGAGATCGTCCCGGTGGGCATCGTCATCGCGATCTGGGTGATCGCGATGATCGTGGTGGTGCCCGCGCTGGGGCACCAGGACCCCTTCGGCGACACGGGCCTCGACGTCAAGCTCTGGACCTGGATCCCGGCCGGCGGCCTGTCGGTGGACGTGGGCTTCCACGTGGACGCGCTGACCGCGGCGCTCCTGATCGTGGTCACCACGATCGGCATGCTGGTGCACGTGTACTCGATCGGAGATC
>JAKAHL010000122.1 GCA_021815005.1 Chloroflexota bacterium | reverse complement strand
CAGGAACTCGGGGCCGAAGATGTCGTGCGCCGACGCCTTGGCGATCTCGCCGCGCGCCTCCAGCAGCCGGATCTCCAGCATCTGGCGCGGGTAGTTCCACTCGTAGACGGCGGTGTTGACGTCCAGGCCCTCGTAGCACTGGAGGCGGATCAGCCGCGCGCCCAGGCTTGCCGCGAGGACCTTGGCCAGCTCCGTCTTGCCGACCCCTGCCTCGCCCTCGAGGAGCAGCGGGCGGCCCAGCTCGAGCGCGAGGAACACGGTGGTGGCAAGGGACCGCTCGGCGATGTAGCCGTGCTCGCGGAACGCCGCGACCACGCCCTCGATGGACTGCATCGAGGGCGGGCGGGAGGCGCGGGAGGCGTTGCGGTCAGCGGCAGCCGCTAGGGCGGCGGAGTCGTGGGTCATGGTCCCGCGATGCTACACCGGGTGCCGGGTGGCCTCGGCGCCGCCAGTCCCCCGTGCCGGGGTCAGCCCGCGGCCACCTCGCGCAGGGCGGCGTCGAACCCGTCGGCGATCTGCGCGATCTCGTCCTCGGTCACCACGAACGCCGGCGAGAACTGCAGGCCGACGCCCCGGATGTTGCGGGTCAGGACGCCGTGCCGCGTGGCCGCGGCGACCACGGCGTCCGCCGCGCCCGGGTTGGCGGCACGCGCCTCGGCCGACAGCTCGACGGCCGCCGTGAGGCCCACGGTCCGCACCTCGCCCACGAGGGGCGACGCGGCCAGGCGCCCGATCTCGCGCTCCACCGCCGGCTCGAGCGCGCGCACCCGCCCGACCAGGTCCTCGCGCTCCATCAGGTCCAGGTTCGCGAGGCCCGCCGCGCAGGCCGTGGCGTGGCCGGAGTAGGTGTAGCCGTGGCGGAAGATCGCCCCCGGCACCGGCTCGTCCCAGAACGGCGCCCTCACCCGCGGTCCCACCACCACGCCGCCGAGCGGCACGTAGCCCGAGGTGATGGCCTTGGCGAACGTGATCATGTCGGGCTCGATCCCGTACCGCTGGCTGCCCCACCACTGCCCGGTGCGGCCGAAGCCGGTGATCACCTCGTCCGCGATGAGCAGCACGTCGAACTGGCGGCAGAGCTGCTGCAGCCCGAGGAGGTAGTCGCCCTGCGGCGGGATGACGCCGCCGGCGCCCACCACCGGCTCCGCGATGAACGCGGCGATCTCGGGCGCGCGCGCCGCGAACAGCGACTCCACCGCGTCGAGGTCGTGGACGCCCACCTGGACCGTGTCGGCGACCAGCGTCCCGTAGCCGGCCTTGTTGAGCGGGATGCCCGCGAGCGAGGTGCCGAGGGCGGCCATGCCGTGGTAGGCGTGCTCGCGGTTGACGATGATCCGCTTCTCGGGCTGGCCCATGACGTCCCAGTAGCGGCGCGCGAGCTTGCCCGCGGTCTCCACCGACTCGGACCCGCCGCTGGTGAAGAACACCGCCGCGTTGGGCATGGGCGCCATGCGGGCCACCCGCTCGGCGAGCTGCACCGTGGGCTCGGTAGTGTAGGCGCCGAACGAGGAGTAGGCGGCGATCCGCCGCATCTGCGCCGCGGCGGCGTCGGCGATCTCCGCCCGCCCGTGGCCCGCGACGGCGTACCACAGGCCGGCGGTGGCGTCGAGGTACCGACGACCGCTGACGTCGGTCACCCACGCCCCGTCGCCCTCGCGGATGACGAGCTCGTGGTCCTTGACCGTGTGCATGTCGGCGAACCCGTGCCAGAAGGAGGTGGTCATCGATGTCCTCGAAGAGTTGTGCTGCCGGCGCGCCCGAGCCTCGCGGGGCGCGGCGCCGGTCGGGCCATGGGCGCAGGGCAAGTCTGCGGCATCCTCGTTAACGGTCGCCGCTAATGGTCCTCGTTACGGTCGCCGCGCTCGGCCTGGTGCTCGGCGCGGCGCCGGGCGGCGCGGTTGCGGAACTCCGGGACCGGGCGCGCGTCGCGGATCGTGCGCGGGTCGAGTCCCGCCTCCACGGCATCCGCCAGCGGCATCACGGCGAACCTCGCGGCCTGCGCCAGCTGGCGGGCGGCAACGCGGGCGGCGGCCGGCGAGCGGTCGGCGAGGCGCGTGACGTTGGTCAGGCCCACCCTGGCCATCCCGCGGTCGTTCGAGGAGGCCGCGTACTGGGCCGCCCAGACCAGCTCGGGAGCCTGGTCCACCTCCAGCCCGTCCTCCCTCGCCTGCAGCACGCCGCACACGATGCCGCGGTCGCCGGGCGCCTGCCGCACGAGGTACCAGTTGTCGGGGCCGCCCACGAGATCCACCAGCACCGAGTGCCACGGCGCGCCGAAGACGGTCTCGCCGCCGGCTCCGTGGGCCGAGCCGCCGAGGATCGCGAGCATCGCATGGGCATCGCCCGAGCGTGCCAGCAGCCGCTGGCCGGCATTGACGAACAGGGCCCGCTCGGATGCGCTCTCGCCGATGCCCACCGCGTCCGGCTCCTCGACGACCACCACCCGGCAGCCCGCCGCGACCAGCGCCTCGATCTCGCCCGCGAGCGCCTCCGCGATGGCGAGCGTCACGTCGAACCGGGCGGCCGTCAGGCCGACCGGGTGCGGCGGCTCCTCGCCGGCCTCCCGGGTCAGCCGGACCGCGTCGTCGATGGCTCGGCGGCCGAGGGTGTACGGGCCGGGCACCGCCTGGGCCACGGTGGCGCCATCCGGCGCCGCCTGCGAGGCGGCCCGCCACGCGGCGAGCAGCGGCCGCTCATCGGCGAGCCGGCCCTCGAGGATCGCGAGGCGCACGGCCTCGGCGAGATCCGGCCAGCGCACCTGCCCGTCGGTCAGGAGGTCCAGCCCGGCGTCCGCCTGCGCGGCGAGCACCTCGCCCACCAGCCGGCCGGTCGCGGCCTCCAGCGCCGCCGCGTCGGCGCGCCCAGCGGCCACGTCGGCCTCGAGCGCGGCCAGGTCGATCCCGTCGGAGGTCACGCGGGGCCAGGGCCCCTGCAGCATGGCGAACATGCGGATGATCGTACCGTCCCGGCGGGCTTGGGTATCATCGGGCCGCGGGGACGGCGCCTGCGCGGGGTGCCGCGGCGGGCAGACGCACCGTCCCGACGGAGGTCAGGTGGCCGAGCTCGAAGACCCGAACGCGCAGCGCCGGGCCGAGGACGCCGACCCGAACGCGCAGCGCCGGGCCGAGGACGCCGCCCTGATGGCGCGGATCGTCGCCCGGGACGAGTCGGCGGTGGAGGCGCTGTACGCGCGCTACGCCGGGCCCCTGTACTCGCTGGCCTACCAGGTCACCGGGGCCGAGCGCTTCGCGCAGGACGTGGTGCAGGAGACGTTCGTGGCCGTGTGGCGCGACGCGGCGCGCTTCGACCCGTCGCGCGGGGCTCCCGGTCCGTGGCTGTTCTCGCTCGCCCGCCACAAGGCGATCGACCTGGTGCGCCGCGAGCAGAACGTGCGCAAGCGGACCGTCGACATGGACCTGGAGCTCGAGGTGGCCGACGACGACGTGGACCGCGAGGCCTGGCTGCGGATCCGGCGGGATCGCGTCCGCGCCGCCGTCGGCGAGCTCACGCCCCTCCAGCGCCGGGCGCTCGAGCTCGCGTTCTTCGGGGGCCTCACGCACGTCGAGGTGGCCGAGCAGCTGGGGATCCCGCTCGGCACCGCGAAGACCCGCATCCGGTCGGCGCTGCTGCGCCTGCGCGACATCCTCGGCGATTCCGTGTCGGAGGCGGCGGGCGGCGCGACGTCCTAGCCCAGGTACGGACTCCAGAGCGCGTACCCGTGCGACCAGAGGGTCAGGAACGCCACGACCAGCCCGATCATCCCCAGCGCCTGGACGACCAGCATCCCGCCCTGGCCGAGGATCGGCACCGAGCTGCCGGGCTGCGCCCCGGGACGCCGCCACAGGGACCCGGGCGCGGGCACGCCGCTCGGCGCGAACAGCGCGCCCAGCCAGAGGCCGGTCAGCAGGCCGCCCACGTGCGCCCAGTTGTCGATGCCCGGCGTCGTGGCGCCGATGTACAGGTTGATCACGACCAGGGCCACGAGGTTGGCGAACAGCCCGCGCAGGTTCGGCCCGAGCGCCGGCCGCTGCACCGCGATCGCCCCGACGAGGATCCCGAACAGGCCGAAGATCGCGCCTGACGCGCCGACGGCGAACTGGTCGGCGCTGCCGGCCGAGCCCATGGCGAACGACATCAGCGACGCCCCGACGGCCGCCACGATGTAGACGGCGAGCATCCTCCACCGCCCGTACAGCCGCTCCACGAAAGGCCCCACGATCCACACGGCGTACATGTTGAGCGGCAGGTGCAGGGGGTCCTGGAACAGCGTGGCGTGGACGAGGGCCACGGTCACGAGCCGGTACAGCTCCCCGCCGGCCACGGCAACCTTGTCGAGCTGGAGCGCGGTCATCAGACCGTTGCCGTCGGTCCCGCCGATGTCCGCCGCCAGCGAGACGACCGTCGTCACCGCGATGATCGCGAGGGTCATCGCCGAGGCCGACACGGCCCGCGCCCGCGCCCCACCGCCCGTGGCGCCCGCCTCCGCGCGGAGGCGGGCAAGCCGGGCCGCCACCTCCGGCCGGTCTTGCGGCGGGGCCAGGCGATCGGCCTGGCGGTACGCCTCGGCCGCGCCCGCGACGTCGCCCCGGCGCGCGAGGGCGTCCGCCAGCTGGCGCCAGGCCGGGTACGCCGCCGGCGTGGACGGCAGCTGCGTGACCTCCCGCCACGCCGCGACGGCCTGGTCCTCCTGGCCGAGCCCGAGCATCGCCTGCCCGAGGCCGAGCATGGCGGCCGCCGTCACGGCCCGGTCGTCGAAGCCGATGACGCGCTGGTAGAGCCGTGCCGCATCGGCGAGCCGGCCGCTGGCCATCAGCTCCGCCGCGTGGTCGAGGGCCGCCATGGCCTGCTCACGCGAGAGCGGTCCGCTGCTGGCCAGCGTGCGCTGGAGGTCGAAGCCGGGCTGATCGGTCACGGGCCGAGGGTACACGGGCGGGCGGACACGGGCGGGAGCCTGTGTGCGCGGCCCCCGCGGGGGGCTCGGGGCCCGGGGACCTTGCCACCGCGGGCACACCACGGGCAACCCGGGGCGAGGTCCGGTAGGCTCCGCCCCATGTGCGGCCGGTTCCAGCAGCAGCGCCCCACCTCCGAGCTGGCGCGGATCTTCGACGCCGAGGACCTCACCGACGGGCCCGGCCCCCGGTTCAACGTCGCGCCCACCAACGAGGCGTCGGTCGTGGTCCAGCGCGAGGAGCGGCGCGCGATCGTCCGCTACCGCTGGGGCCTCGTCCCGCCCTGGTCCGACGACCCGCGGATCGCCTCGCGGACGTTCAACGCCCGGGCCGAGACCGTGGCCGCCAGCCCGATGTTCCGCGACGCCTTCCGCAAGCGGCGCTGCCTGGTCCCGGTGGACGGCTTCTACGAGTGGCTCCGCACCGGGCGGGACCGCACGCCGATGGCGATCTACGACCCGAACGGCCTGCCGCTGGCGCTGGCCGGCCTGTGGACCGGGCGCCAGGACCCCGAGTCGGGCGAGTGGTCCCGAACCTTCACGGTGGTCACCACGCGGCCCAACGGGTTCATGGCCCGGATCCACGACAGGATGCCCGCCATCATCGGCCCCGATCAGTGGTCGCTCTGGCTGGACCCGTCGCCCCGGGACCCGGGCGAGCTGCTCGCGCTGCTGGAGCCGCGCGAGGACCTGGCGCTGCGCGCCCACGAGGTGCGGCCGCTCGTGAACAGCGTCCGCAACGACGGGCCGGACCTGCTCCTCCCGGCCGAGGGCGGCGGGGGCCTGCTGCTCCCCTGACGGGCGCGCCGCCCGCGGTCCGCCCGACCATCGGGCGCGGTCAGTCGGCGGCGGCCGGCTCCCAGCCCGTGGCCCCCTGCGCGGACTCGAACGCCTCCGCGGGCGACGCCCCGGCGTCGAGGGCCGCGGCATACGCGCCGACCAGCGCCTCGAACGCCCCCGCGTCACCGTCCGCGTCCGGGGCCGCGAGCACCGTCGCGTCCCCGGGCAGGCCGGGAGGCAGGGCGCGCGCCACGGCGCTCGGGGCGACGAGCACCACCGGCCGCAGGCCCGCGTAGGCGGCCGCGCGGAGCGCCGAGGCGAGCGCGTCGGCGGGCACCTCGTCGGTGGCGACCAGGACGCCGCTGGGCTCGAGATACCGGATCGCCAGGTCGATGTCCGCCCCATCCAGCCGCGGCGCGCCGGGCGCCACCGGCGAGCTGGGCGTGACCGGATCCGCGAACGGCGACTCGTCGTCATCCTGGGCGGCGACGGGCGCGAGCACTGGCGTGGGCCGGGCTGGGTCACGCAGGAGCGCGGCGTGGCCGATGCCGGCCCGCGAGAGGGCGACGACCAGGGCCTCGCCTGCCGCGTCCTCGCCGATCCTCCCCACCAGCTCCACGCGCGCGCCGCGCGCCGCCGCGGCCAGGGCGATTCCGCACGCCCGGCCGGCCGGAGCCGGGGACGGCGTGAGGCGCAGC
>JAKAHL010000121.1 GCA_021815005.1 Chloroflexota bacterium | reverse complement strand
CCTCTGGCCCTCGGGCGTGCCCCGCGCGCACCCGCCCCGGCGGCGGACGTCGGCGCGCTGCTGGCCGGGCGATCCCTGCGGCTCGTCCCGGGGCCGGCGCCGGCATTGGCTCGCCTCGCGGCCCGGCCTACTCCTCGAGGTAGTCCTTGAGCTTGCGGCTGCGGGACGGGTGGCGCAGCTTGCGCAGCGCCTTGGCCTCGATCTGGCGGATCCGCTCGCGGGTCACGTTGAACTCGCTGCCCACCTCCTCGAGCGTCCGGGCACGCCCGTCGAGGAACCCGAACCGGAGCTGCAGGACGCGCCGCTCGCGCCCGGTCAGCGAGTCGAGGACGGCCGCCACGTGCTCCTTGAGCAGCTGGTGCGAGGCCGCCTCGGCGGGGGCCAGCGCGGCGCGGTCCTCGATGAAGTCGCCGATGGTCGCCTCGGCGTCCTCGCCCACCGGCGTGTCGAGCGAGATCGCCTGCCGGCCCGCGCGGATGATCTCCCGGACCCTGTCGGGGGAGACCTCCGCCTTCGTCGCCACGGTCATCGCCTCGGCGAGCTCCTCGATGGTGGGCTCGCGGCCCAGGGCCTGCGCGAGCTGCCGGGTCACCCTGCCGAGGCGGTTGACGGCCTCCACCATGTGGGCCGGGATCCGGATGGTGCGGGCCTGGTCGGCGATGGCCCGCGTCATGGCCTGGCGGATCCACCACGTGGCGTAGGTGGAGAACTTGAACCCGCGCTCGTAGTCGAACTTCTCGACCGCGCGGATGAGGCCGATGTTGCCCTCCTGGACGATGGCGAGGAAGCTCATGCCCCGGCCGAAGTAGCGCTTCGCGATGGACACCACCAGCCGCAGGTTGGCCACCGTCAGCTGCTCGCGCGCGTCGCGGCCCAACCTGGTGAGCTCGCCGTCGCGCTCGCGCGCCCGGATGCCGACGGGCACGGCCGGGTCGTACCCGAGACGTCGCAGGAACTCGGCGTCGTGGCCGCCCTCGATCCAGCGCCGCATGGCCGGGAAGGCCACCCCGTCGCGGGTCCAGTCGTAGACGGCGCGCAGGGCGGGGTCGTCGCGGCACTCGAGGTCGCCGTTGTGCACGGCGAGATAGGCGTAGTCGAGCAGGGCGAGGAATGCCTCTGGCGTGCGCGCCCGGTTGTAGGCGGCCACCAGCCGGCGGGCCTCCCGACGGACCGGGGCCGTTTGGGGTGACGTGGCGTCCGCCGCCTGCCGGAGCTGCGCGAACCCCGGGAACGCGACCAGCAGGTCGCCGGCGGCGTCGTTGCCGACGGCCTGGCCAACCATCGCGGTGGCCTCCGGGCCGAAGGGCAGCCGATGCTGGGGCTTGGCCGTCCGCGTGCGGGCCTCGGTCCCGTGGAGCGTCCACTCGCGCAGCGAGACCATGCCCCTCCAGGGGGCCAGGGCCACCTGCTCGCCCAGCTCGATGGCCTTGGCGAGGACGATTTCCTCCTCGGCGCTGAGCAGGGCGATCCTGCCGATCTCGTTCATGTAGAGGCGGACGGAGTCGTCGATGGCCGGCTCGGTCGCCGGCACCGGCTCGAGGTCGTCGGGCGTCTCCGCGAGGTCCTCGGCGGTGGGCTCGCGGAGGGCGTCGAGCGGCGAGAGGCTGGGCTCGCCCGGTTCGCCCGGGTCGCGCGGGTCGCCCGACCGGGTGCGGGCTGGAGCATCGCGCAGGGCGACGCGGCCTCTGGTGGCCACCGCCGTGGCATCGGGCGGGGGAGACCCCGACAGCGGGGTTGACGCCTCTGGAGTGATCGCGGTCCTCCCGGCGACGGCCGACTGGCCGCGGGCTCCTACTCTACCCCCCATCAGAGCGCCGCCCCGGGCCGCGCGGGGGCCTGCGCCGTCATGCCTCGAGACCCGGCGAGGGTCTCCGCACGGGTGATTGCCGAAGATGGGGTATACTCCGCACCTTCGTGCTCGACGGGCGCTCCGGTCTGCGTCCGCGGCTTGCGCCGCCAGATCCCGATCCACTTGACGCCCTGACCGGGCCCCGCACCCGCGGGAGGGCCCTCAGGAGCGCACCGCTTCATGACCTTCGACAGCCTCGGGCTGGCGCCCGACTACCTGCGCGCCGTTGCCGACGAGGGCTACACCGAGCCCACGCCCGTCCAGCGCCAGGCCATCCCGCTCGTCCTCGCCGGCCGCGACCTGCTCGCCGCCGCCCAGACGGGCACCGGCAAGACCGCCGCGTTCGTCCTGCCCATCCTCCAGCTCCTCGCCGACTCGGACCCGCAGACCGGCGTCGCGCGATCGGTCCACGCGAAGCTCGTCCGGCCGCCGGTCCGCGCCCTGGTCCTCACCCCCACCCGCGAGCTCGCGCTCCAGGTGGAGGAGAGCGTCCGCACGTACGGGCGCCACCGCCCGACGCGCTCGGTGGCGATCTACGGCGGGGTGGGGTTCAGCCCCCAGGCGAGCGCCCTGCGCAAGGGCGCGCCCATCGTGGTTGCAACGCCCGGCCGGCTGCTGGACCATGTGGGGCAGCAGACCATCGACCTCTCCCGCGTGGAGATCCTCGTGCTCGACGAGGCGGACCGGATGCTCGACATGGGGTTCATCCGCGACATCCGGCGCGTGTTGGCGCTGCTGCCGGCGCGCCGCCAGAGCCTCCTGTTCTCGGCCACCTTCTCGGACGACATCCGCAGGCTGGCCGAGGGCCTGCTCGTTGACCCGGCCACGGTGGACGTGGCGCCGCGCAACACGGCTGCGGAGCTGGTGGACCAGCTGGTCATCCCGGTGGACCGCGAGCGCAAGCGGGACCTCCTCGCGCACCTGGTGGGGTCGGGGCGGATCTCGCAGGCGCTGGTGTTCACCCGGACCAAGCACGGGGCGAACCGCCTCGCCGAGCAGCTGGGCCGCGACGGGATCCCCGCCGCGGCGATCCACGGCAACAAGAGCCAGGGCCAGCGGATCCGCGCCCTGGACGACTTCAAGGCGGGCCGCGTCGGAATCCTGGTCGCCACCGACATCGCGGCACGGGGGATCGACATCGAGGCGCTGCCGCATGTCGTGAACTACGAGCTGCCGATGGTGGCCTCGGACTACGTCCACCGCATCGGGCGCACGGGCCGTGCCGGCGTCGGCGGCCGGGCGATCTCCCTCGTCTGCGTGGACGAGGCCGAGCTGCTGCGCGACATCCAGCGGCTGCTGCAGCGGCCGATCGCGTCGGAGCTCGTGGCGGGCTTCGAGCCTGACCGCTCCCTGCGGGCCGAGCCGCTCCGCACCGTGCCCGCTCGCGATCGTGGCGGGGCAAGGGGCTCCGCCAACCCCGGCCGGCGGCGGACGGGCGCGCCGACGGGAGGCAGGGGTCCTGTTGCGCCGGGCATCGGCATCGGCATCGGCATCGGCGCCGGCCGCGGGCCGGCTGTCCGGCAACATCCCATTGCGCTTCCCGGCGAGCGACTTCGCCGCTCGGGAGGACCTGCCCACGCAAATCCCCATGCCGCAGGAGCCGGCGCCAACGCGAGGACGAGACCGTGACCAAGCATTCGCCGCACGAGCGCGCGCAGCGCGCCGCCGAGACCGAGCGGACCAAGCACATCGAGGCGGCGTGGTATGCCGCCATCCCCGCCGAGACCGCGAGGGCGTTCGAGCGCGAGGTTGAGGCCGCCCGCGCCCGGGGGCCGGTGGCGCCGCCGCCGAACCAGACGCCCGGCACGCTTCCCAACCCGCCGCGCCCCGGCCGCGAGCCCAAGCCGCCCAAGGTTGAGCGGCGCAGCAGCCGCGGGGGCCGTTCATGACGAAGAAGCGGCGGCCGAACTACCCGCCGCCCCGAAGCTCCAAGGGCCCCGCGCCGGTTCCCGCGCCCCGGGTCACGCCGCCGACCGTCGCGGTGATCAACCGCGAGGCCAGCACCGGGCGGGCGGGCATCGAGGTGGGCCTGCACGTGACCATCCTGGGGACGGGCCTGTATGCCGGCCAGACGGCCGTGGTCGAGTCGATCGCGGGCGGCGTGATCCCGGCCGCCAATGTCCGCACCGCCGCCGGCCGGACGCGCCGGGTCCGGACCATCGACCTCGCCCCGGCCCCCCGGTCCGCGCCGGCCGCCGGGCGGGCGGCCAGTCCGGAGACGCAGGCCTCAGAGGGCTAGCAAGGGCCACGGCCCGCTGGTTCCGCGCGACCGGGGCACCCTCGGGTGGCCGGATCCGCGCGACTTGGCGGGAGCGCCGGGCGGAGCCTGCCGCACGACCCGCCTCGCCCGGGCCCGGCCCCTCTCACCTGGGCCCGGCCCGCGTCGCCGGGCCCGTCGCTGGCGGCTGCCCCAGGCGGCGCATCGCACCGGGCCCCGCGCCCGCAGCGGGCTTGACGGTGCGTGGGCCAGTGAGTGAGAATGAGTCGCGTTCTCATCAGGTCCCCCTCGGAGCCTTTCGTGACCAACACCCTCCTGCCCCTCCTGGGCACCGCCTTCCTCCTCGGCGCGCTGCACGGCGTCACGCCCGACGAGCACACCTGGCCTATCACCCTCTCGTACGCGATCGGCGGCGCGTCGGGGCGGCGCGGGCTCCAGGCCGGCGTCCTGTTCAGCGCCGCCTTCACGGTCCAGCGGGCCATCGCGTCGGAGCTCGCCTACCTCGCCCTGGCGCCCCTGCTCGCGTCCGGCACGTTCAACAGCGTCGTGGACCTGCTGGTGGGGATCGTGATGGCGGTCAGCGGCGCGTACATCCTGCGCCTCGGCCGAGAGCTCCACCTCACCGAGTGGCTCGAGCGGCTGTTGCACCGCGGGTTCCACCTGCAGGGCGGCGAGGTGGCCTACGAGGCCCTCGACACCAGCGGCGCCCCGATCCCCGTGCGGATGACGCTGATCCACGGCTTCGTGGCCGGCTGGGGGACGGGCGCGTTCGCCATCATCATCTACACCGTGCTGGCGCCGGCCATGCCCAACGCCGCCCTGGCGTTCCTGCCGGGCCTGCTCTTCGGCCTGGGCACCATGCTGGTCCAGGGCCTGGCGGGCCTGCTCATCGGGGCCTGGATGCACCGGCGCGGCTACGGCGAGGCGGTCATGAACTACGTGGCCCGCGAGGTCTCCGGGCGAACGCTGCTGGGCGGCGGCCTGCTGTTCGCGGTCTGGGGGTCCGTGCAGCTGTTCGCGCCGGCGCTCGCAGGACCGCTCGACACCGGCCTGCCCACGGGGATCGGCATCCCCAACCTGGACTCCATCAACGCCGGCCTCGTCCTGGTGGTGGTGATCGTGGCCGGGATCGCCGTCTCCAGCTTCGTGCGGGCCGTGCGCCGCGCTCGCGCGGTCTGCCCGCCGGAGTGCTTCCCGGAGACGGCGTCCACGCGGTGACGCCGGGCGCCGGACCCCTCCCCCTGCCCAGTCCACCCCCGTCTCGGCCCAGCCCAGCCCAGAACCCTCACGAGCCATGAACGACAACGATCCCTCCAACAGCCCCCAGACACCCCGCCACGGCCACGACCACCGGCAGGGATGGCACCGCGACGGCGTCTCGGCGGGCTGGGCGGCCGACGATGCCCTCGTCGAGCTGGCCGGCGCGCTGGCGCCCGGACGGGCGCTCGACCTGGGGGCGGGCGCCGGTCGCAACAGCCTCTGGCTGGCCCGGGCCGGCTGGGATGTCACCGCCGTGGACCAGTCCCCCGAGGCGCTGGCCCAGCTCGCCCGGTCGGCCGATGCAGAGCGCCTGACCGTCCGCACGGTCGTGGGCGATATCGTGGCCGTCGCGTCGGCGGCCGAACGGTTCGACCTGGTGGTGGTGGCCAACCTGCACCCGCCCGCCGACGAGCGCGCGCGGATCTTCGCGGCCGCCGCGGAGGCCGTGGCGCCGGGCGGGCACCTGTACGTCGCCGGCCACCACGTGGACGCGTTCGGGCACGCCGGCCCGCCGTTCCCGGAGCGGCTGTACACGTCCGAGACGCTCGAGGGGGCCTTCCCGGGGCTCGAGATTCTCCGGCATGAGCGGCGCCAGCACGCGGCGCGCGGCGGTGTCGCGATCGCCCAGCAAATGGCCTGGGCGCACCGGCCGAGCGGGGAGGGACGCGAGGGATTGGCGTGAGCTCGGCTGGCGGACCCGCCGCCCGGAACCGACCCCGTCGCCGGCGCCGGGGGGGGCGGCATCCCGCTGGACCGACGGGCGCTGTGCCTGGCCTTCGCGGGGGCCACGACCGGCACCTTCACGGTGAACCCCAACTCGGTGCCCCGGTCCGAAACCGGCCTTGCCTCCGCGGTCATCGCCACGCAGCGCAGCCTGGGCCGGAACATCGGGACGGCGCCCGCGGCGCTGGTGCCGTCGCTCCACTGGCTCGCGACGGGCGCCGGCGCGTCGCCGTCGATCTCAGCGCCGGCGGCGGCGCCGGCCATCGCGGCCGACTAGGCGGCGGCGCGGGGGATCGCGGCGGCGCGCGGGAGGGCGGGGCGCGGGGGATCGCGGCGGCGCGGTGCCTGCCACGCAGCGCGACAACACCCGGCGCGCGACGTGTGTGC
>JAKAHL010000120.1 GCA_021815005.1 Chloroflexota bacterium | reverse complement strand
CAACCGCTCCAGCAGATCAGTGCCAAGCCCGGCGTCGATCGTGAGCGCCGCCCGCTCGATGCCGTCCTCCAGCCGCTCCACGACCCCGGCCACCAGGAGCGCCGCCCCAGCGTTGAGCAGCACGACGTCGCGCCGGGCGCCGGGCTCGCCGCGCAGCACCGACTCGGTGATCCGAGCATTCTCGGCGGCGGTCCCGCCGGCCAGGCGTCGCGTCGGCGCCGCGACCAGGCCGAGCCTCGTGGCGACCACCGCCTCGCGCTCGATGGTGCCATCGGGACCGACGCGGTACAGCACGCCTGACCCGTCGAGCGGAAGCTCGTCCACGCCGTCGCCGTGGATCACGAACGTGCGGTCCGTGCCCAGGCGGCCGACCACCTCGGCGATCCGCGCGGCTGCCACCGGATCGCCCACGCCGATGAGCGCGCGCCGCGCGCCGGCCGGGTTCGTGAGCGGGCCGAGCAGGTTGAACGCGGTCCGGACGCCGATCTCGCGGCGGGTCGGGCCCGCGTACCGCATCGCCGGATGGAACAGCTGCGCGCTCATGAACGCGAAGCCGTGGGCGAGCAGCGAGGCGGCGGCGGAGGCGGGGTCGTGCTCGATCCGCACGCCCAGCGCGTCCAGCACGTCGGCCGAGCCGGACTTGGAGGTGATCGCCCGGTTGCCGTGCTTGGCGACCGGCACGCCCGCGGCCGCCACGACCAGCGCCGAGGTGGTGCTGATGTTGAACGTGTTCGAGCCGTCGCCGCCGGTGCCGACGATGTCGATCGCGCCGTCGGGCGCCGCCACGCGCAGCACGCGATCGCGCATGGCGGTCGCGAATCCGGCCAGCTCGTCCACGGTCTCGCCGCGCATCCGCAGGCCCATCAGCATGGCCGCGAGCTGGCTCGGGGTCGCCTCGCCGTCCATGACCGCGCCCATGGCGGCTGCCGCCTGCTCGAGGCTGAGGGTGCCGCCGTCCACGATCGCGGTGAGGGCGGCGCGGACCTGGTCGCTCATCGGGTGGCCTCCGGGACGTCCATGCCACGGGTGGCGAACGAGCCGGCCGCGGCGTCGAGGCGCGCGGCCTCGCCCTCCCCGGCGAGCCGGAGGAAGTTCGCCAGCAGGTGCGGGCCGTCCGGGGTGAGCACGGATTCGGGATGGAACTGGACGCCCTCGAGGGGCAACGTGCGGTGGCGGATGCCCATGACCACGCCATCCTCCGGGCTGGTCGCGGTCACGACGAACTCAGCGGGCAGCGTGGCCGCGTCCACGCACAGCGAGTGATACCGGGCGGCCGGAAAGCCATCGGGCATGCCGGCGAGCAGGCCCAAGCCGTCGTGGGCGACCGCGGATGCCTCGCCGTGGACCAGCGTGGGGGCGCGGACGATGCTCGCGCCGAACGCCTGGCCCATCGCCTGCATGCCGAGGCACACGCCGAGGAGCGGAATCCGCCGCTCGGCGGCAACCCTGATCGCGCCCATGGACACGCCCGCCCCGTCGGGGTTGCCGGGGCCGGGCGACACGATAATGCCGTGCAGTCCCGAGCCCGGGTCATCGGCCATCGCCTGGAGGTCGGCGACGGTGACCGCGTCGTTGCGGACCACGCGCACGTCCGCGCCCGCCGCCTGGAGCGCCTGCACCAGGTTGAAGGTGAACGAGTCGTAGTTGTCGATCATGAGGATCACGAGGCGGCGCCCCCTCGGGCCGCGGCGGTCCCCGCGTCGGCGGGGCGGCGCGGCACCGCGGGCTCCACGGCCAGCTCGATCGCTCGGCGCAGCGCCGCGGCCTTGTGCTCGGTCTCCATGAACTCGCTCTCGGGGTTGCTCTTGGCGACGATCCCCGCTCCGGTGTGGACGTGGGCAATGCCGTTCCGGAGCACGGCGCTCCGGATGGTGATCGCGGTGTCGAGGTTGCCGTCGTAGCCCAGGTAGCCCACGGCGCCGCCGTACAGCCCGCGACGCTCCCCCTCCGCGGCGGCGATGAGCTGCATGGCGCGGATCTTGGGCGCGCCGGACAGGGTCCCGGCCGGGAACACGGAGCGCAGCGCGTCCAGCGCGTCGAGCTCCGGCCGCAGGCGCGCCTCCACGTGGCTGACCAGGTGGAGCACGTGGCTGTAGCGCTCCACCTCCATGTACTGGCTGGTGGTGACGGTGCCGGGCCGGGCCACCCGCCCGAGGTCGTTGCGCCCGAGGTCCACGAGCATCACGTGCTCCGCCCGCTCCTTGGGGTCGCGGCGCAACTCGTCGGCGAGGCGGTCGTCGTCGGCCGGGGTGGCGCCGCGCGGTCGCGTGCCCGCGATCGGGTGCGTGCTCATCCGGTCGCCCACGACCTGGACCAGGAGCTCCGGGCTGGCGCCCACGACCTCGAAACCCGGCGCGCGGGTGAAGAACAGGTACGGCGAGGGGTTCACGCGGCGGAGGGCGCGGTACAGGCCGATGCCGTCGAGCCGCCGGCCGTCGGGGCCGACGGGGAGCTCGAGGCTCTGGCGGCGCGCGAGCACCACCTGGATCGCCTCGCCCGCGGCAATCGCGTCCTTCGCCCGCTCGACGGCGCGCATGTACTGGTCGCGCCCCAGGCTCGTCTCCACCTGGCCGAGGCTGGGCGCGCCGTCCGTCGCCCCGGCGTCGCGGACCGCCGGCGCGGCCAGCTCGGCGGCCGACGGGCGGGCGGTCCGCTCCAGCGCCTCGAACACGGCGCGCTCGGCGATGCGGTAGCGGCCCTCGAGGTCTGCCGGCTCGGCGTGCAGCGAGGCGATGGCTGAGAGCTGGTGCGTGAGGTGGTCGAAGACGATGACGAGGTCCGTCTCGATGTAGCTCGCGAGGGGCGTGCCGACCGGGTCGCGGTCAGGGCGCGGGACGCTGGGCTCGAACGTCGAGATGGCGTCGTAGGACAGGGCGCCCACGGCACCGCCGGTGAACCGTGGCATGCCGTCGAGCGGCACCACGCGGCGCCGCGGGACGAACGCGCGCAGCGCGGCGAGCGGGTCCGCGGTCGCGGTCGTGGTGACGGGGAGATCGGGGGCGTACTCGGTGACGCCGACCTCGCGCGTGGTGGTTCGCGCCTCGCCGTCGCGGACCTCGAGCAGCCGGCGCGGGCCCACGCCGAGGAAGCTGTACCGGCCGAGCCGCTCCCCTCCCTCCACGGACTCCAGCAGGTACGCCGGCGTCACGCCGTCGTCGAGCCGCAGGAAGGCGCCGATGGGCGTCTCGAGGTCCGCCGTGCGCGTGGCGCGCAGGAGGATCGTGTCGGCGGTGCCGGCGAGGCGCTTGGTCTCGGCCAGGCTCAGCGGGTCGGTCATGGCGTCGGGTCCTTGAGAATCGGAAACGACCTGATTCGTCCTGTCGGGACGAAAGGTCGTTGCTCCTTCCGCGGTGCCACCCGTGTTCGGCGTGTGCCGCTCTCGGACCGACGGAGCCGACCCGCGGCGGTCCGCGGCCGGTCGATCGGCGCTGCCCTGTATCGCTGGCGCTCTGCGCCGGAGCCTACTGGTCGTCCGCAGCGTCCTGGCGCATCGTCTGCGCCATCTTCGCCGCCCCGCGTTCGGTCCGGGGGCTCCCGGGTCCATTCGCCGCCGTTGCCACCCCGGCTCGCACCGGCCGCCGGGTCTCTGGAGTGGCGCACAACGGGTACTCGTCCCGATCGATGCCCTGTGTTCAGTTGTCGGGCGGCAGTATCCGCCCCGGGCGGCGGGGCGTCAAGCGAGGCCGCCCGAGCGTGTCGAGGCCGCCGAACGGCGGGGGTCCGCGCCCCGGGGCCGGGAGTCCGGCGCCCCGGGGCCGGGACGGAGTCGCCGACGCCGGGGCCTCGGAGGGACGGTGACGGGCAGCGTGCCCCGCGCTACTCGTAGCGGAGGGCGACCACCGGGTCGAGGCGCGCGGCCTGCATGGCCGGCCAGACCCCGAAGATGACGCCCACGATGAGGGAGAAGACGACGGCCGCGGCGATGGTCACCACGCTGAACGTGAAGGCCCAGCCGGCCAGGATGGCGATCAGGGCCGAGATGGCCACGCCGACCAGGATCCCGATGAAGCCGCCGGCGATCGAGAGCAGCAGCGCCTCGAACAGGAACTGGAGCAGGATGTCCCGGCTCTTGGCGCCGATGGCCTTGCGGATGCCGATCTCGCGGATCCGCTCGCGGACCGAGACCAGCATGATGTTCATGATGCCGATGCCGCCCACGAGGAGCGAGATCGAGGCGATGCCCGCCAGCAGCACCGTGAGCAGCGTGGTCACCGAGCTGACGGTCGAGAGGAGCTGGGTCTGGCTCGTGACGGTGAAGTCCGCGGTGCCGGTGGCGGTGATGCCGTGCCGCTGGTCGAGGAGATTCGTGATCTCGGCGGTCACGACGGTCATGTCGGCCGCCGTGGACACGCTGACGCCGATCGTGCGGACGGAGTCGGTGGAGGTGAACAGCTGGCGAGCCGTGGTGACCGGGATGAGCACCTCGTCGTCAGGGTTCGCGAACCCCTGCCCGCCCTTGGGCTGCATGATGCCGACCACCTGGAACGGCAGCCCGCTGATGTAGATCGTGCTGCCCACCGACGACGCGCCGAGGCCCAGGTTGGTTGCGGTCGTGTTGCCCAGGACCGCGACGCGGAGGGCGTGGTCAACGCTCGCCGGCGTGAGGAACGAACCCCGCCACATGTCGTAGGCGAAGACGAGCGGGTAGTCCTGGGAGGTCCCGATGACGGTGGTGGTCTCGTTCAGGCTGCCGACCGCGATGAGGTGCGAGCTCGAGAGCTCGGGGGCCACGCCGGCGACGTGCGCCAGCGAGGTCAGCGCCGTGGCGTCCTCGGTGGTCAGCGTGGTGGCGGAGCCGAACGCACCGCGCGTGGCGCCCGTCGTCGTGGCGCCCGGCGTGACCGAGAGCAGGTTGGTGCCGAGGCCCTGCAGCCGGCTGTTGATCCCCGAGGTCGCCCCCTGGCCCACGGACACCAGGGCCACGACCGAGGCGACGCCGATGATGACGCCGAGCATGGTGAGCGCGGTGCGGAGCTTGCCGGTGCCGAGCCGGGAGACGGCGAGGCGGAGGAGGTCGCCGATCCTCATGCGGCGGCCCTCCGGCCGGCCTGGCGGGTCGGACGACCCGCCGTCGATGCGTGATGCATGGTGTGCGATCCGGGTTCGCGGGTGGTCGTCGGGCAGGTCACGGCTGGACGCCTCACCCGCCCGTGCGCGTGCCGCCGCCGGTGCGGAACTGCGCTCCGCCACCGCCGCCGATGCCGCCCAGGCCGAAGCCGCCGGCCGAAGCCGAGCTGGACGTGAGCGAGCTCACGGTGCCCGTGACAACGGTCTCGCCGGTGGTGATGCCGCTCTGGATCTCCGCGAGCGACGTGCTCATCAGGCCCACCTGAACGGGCACCAGCTGCAGCTGGCCAGCGCTGTCGAGCGTGCGGACCTCGTAGTTGCCCGACGAGCCGACGACGGCGATGGCAGGCACGGTCACGACGTTCTTGGCCTGGGCCGTGGTGACGGCCACGCTGGCCGACATACCGGACAGAACCGACGCGGGCGGGTTCTGCAGCGACACGGTGACGCTGTAAGTCACCACGCTGTTGGACCCGGAGCTGGTCCCCACGGGCTGGATCGAGGCGACCGTCCCCTGGACCACCGCGTTGGGGGCCGTGACGGTGACCGTCGCCGGCTGGCCCACCTTGAGGCCCACCACGGAGGTCTCGGCAAAGCTCGCGGTGGCCTCGAGGGCCGTCGTCTGCATCGTGATCGCCCAGCCCGTGGGCGCGATGGTGCCGGGCTGGACGTTGACGGCCACGATCTGGCCGTCCGCCGGGGCGGTGAGGGTGGTGTGCGAGGCGGTCACCTGCGCGTTGCTGAGCGCCTGCTGGTCCGAGGAGACCGCGGACTTGTCCCGGGCGATCACGGCAGCGGACTGGGGACCGGTCGCGGTCGCATACGACGTCTGGGCGGACGCGAGGGTCTGGCGGGCCGATGCAAGGGTGTCGGACTGCGAGGTCTTCGCCTGGGCGAGTGACTGCTCGGCCCTGGCGAGGTTCTGCTGGGCGGCGACGACGGCCTGCTGGGCGCTCTGGACGGACGTCGCGGAGGGCGTCGTGTTGGCGTTGTAGGTGGCCTGAGCAGCGGTGAGGTTGTTCTGGGCCTGGGCAATCGCCGTCGAGTCCGACTGCTCTGCGTTCACGGCGGCCGTGGAGTCCGTGTTGTACCTGTTCTGGGCCGCGCTGAGCGCCGCCTGGGCCGAGGTCACGGCCGCGGTGTCGGCGGCGAGCTGGGACGGGGCGGGCGTCGGCGTTGCCGTCTGGTCCGAGCTCAGCGTCGCCGATGCCGCGGCCAGTGAGGCCTGGGCGTTTGCGATCGCGACCTGGTCCGCCTGGAGCGTCTGCGCGTCCTGGCTCTGTTGCGCCGTCAGCTTCTGCTGGGCCTGCTGGAGCGAGAGCTGGGCGTTGCTGAGCGACGCCTGCGCCTGGACGATCTGGTCCGCCGTGGGCCCCGCCTGAACCTGGGCCAGCG
>JAKAHL010000119.1 GCA_021815005.1 Chloroflexota bacterium | reverse complement strand
CGCCACGGGTGTCAATGGGCTATCCGCAGACCAATTCGGTCACGGGCGGGGATCGGCCGTGGCCGCGGGGAGTGTCGCGTCCCCCGCGACAGACGCCATCCCGCGCACGTGGGTCTCGAACGACGCGAGCGTCCCGCTCAGGTGCTCGGCCATGGCGGCCGCCGCGGCGTCGCCGTCGCCCGCCTCGATCGCGGCCACGATCCGCCCGTGCTCGGCGAGGTTCTCGGCCACGTCGTCGGGCATCGGCAGCAGGTCCCGCCAGCGCAGCAGGTCCGCTCGGGCAACGAGGACGGCGCCCATCAGCCGCTGGTTGCCGCACGCCCTGGCCAGCGCCAGGTGGAACTCGGAGTCGGCGCGCCGGAACGCCGTGGGGTCCGGGGCCTCCTCGAGCGCCGCGACCGAGGCGCGGAGCCGACCCGTCAGCGCCGCGTCCGCGCGGGTGGCGGCGAGCCGCGCGATCTCGGACTCCACCACGGCCCGGAACACCATGATGTCCGCGATGTCGCGCATGGCGCCGGCGAGCAGGGCCGTGGGGGCGGACGGATCGGAGGTGCTGCGCGGCAGGGACACCATCCCCGCCCGGCGCGAGCCTCCCGAGCGGACCATCCCCTGGTCGCGGAGCAGGCCGAGCGCCTGGCGGACCGTGATCCGGCTGACGCCGAACGCGTCGGCCAGCCAGCGCTCCGACGGCACCCGGTCGTCGGTGAAGATGCGCAGCGTCAGCGCCCGTCGCAGGGCGAGGGCGATCCGCTCGCGGGCGACCTCCGGCGGCCCGCCGGCCAGCACGCCCAGCAGGCCGGCCAGATCGCGGCCGGCCTCGGGATCGCCGGTCGGCTCGGGCGCGTCGGTCGGCTCGGGATCGCCGGTCGGCTCGGGCGCGTCGGTCGGCTCGGGCGCGTCGGGCATGGCGGCTCAGAACACCCGCAAGAAGACGTCGCGGGCGGCATCGGGCGACATGGCCTCGAGCACCTCGGCCTCGTTGGCCCGGACGGCCACGACGGAGCGGGCGAGGAGGTCGCCCAGCCCGCCGTACAGGACGGGGTCCGACTGGAGGTTGGCCAGCGCCTCGCGCAGCGAGCCCGGCAGCGGGCGGATGCCGCAGCGCGCCTGCTCCTCGGCCGTCATGCGGGCCGGGTTCTTGGTCGCGGGCTCGGGCGGCTCCAGGCCCCGGTCCATCCCGTCCAGACCCGCCAGCAGCAGCCCGCCCAGCGCCAGGTAGGGGTTGCACGACGGGTCGCAGGCCTTGAGCTCCACGTTGGTGGACTCGGCCTCGCGCCCCCAGAACGACGAGGCGACGCGCACGGTGCACTCGCGGTTGTCGAGGCCCCAGGACACCGTCGAGCCGGCCCAGGCGTCGGGGGCCAGGCGCTCGTAGCTGTTGAACGAGGGGCAGGTGAGCGCCACGAGGGCGGGGAGGTGGTCCATGACGCCCGCCACGAACGCCCGGCCCGGCGACGACAGCAGGCGGTCAGGTCCGGCCTCTGCATCGTAGAGCAGGTTGGTGGCGCCGTCAGCGGACCAGAGGCTGAAGTGGATGTGGGCACCCGAGCCGATGCCGTCGGCCCACGGCTTGGGCGCGAAGCTGGCGATCAGCCCGTGGCCGTTCTCCGCCACCCCGCGGACAGTGTCGCGGAGCTTGACCTGCTGGTCGGCCGCCGCGAGGGCATCGCGGTAGCGCACGGCGATCTCCTGCTGCCCCGGGCCGTACTCGTTGATGGCCTGCTCCACCTCGATGCCCTGGGCCGTGAGGGCGTCCGTGATGTCGAGCATGACGTCAGCCGCGCGGTCCATCCCCGCCGACGAGTAGACCGGCCCGTTGCCGAAGGGGACAACGCGCCCATCCACCTCGTGCGCGAGGTAGAACTCGTTCTCGAAGCTGGCCTTGAGCACGATGCCCCGCTCGGCGGCGAGGGCGATTGCGCGCTTGAGGAACGAGCGCGTGCAGCCGCCCCAGTCCTCGCCGTCGTGGTCGAGCTGGTCGCAGATGACGCTCGCAGTGGCGCGCACCCACGGCAGCGCCGAGTAGGTGTCAGGGTCCGGCACGATGCGGATCTCCCCGACCGGCGCCATGCCCTCGACGTCCACCATGTTCTCGAGCACGTTGACGGCGTTCTGGGCACGGGTGAGGCCAACGCCCTCGCGGAGCTTGCCGGCCAGCCGGTCCGTGTGGACGTTCTTGCCGCGGATCACGCCCGAGGGGTCCACATACAGGAAGCGAACCAGCCGCACGCCGTCCTGGGCAGCGCGGGCGACGACATCCTCGGGGGTCAACGCAGCAGCCTCCTCGCACCGGCCCGCCAGCGCGACACGCGCGGGCGCAGGGTCGCCAGCCTAGCAGCGGCACGGCCCGGGTGGCGCGGGCTTGTCTCCCGCGTGGCGCGACCGGCGGGCCGATGGCGCGCGAGCGGGGGCGGATCGGGCCCAGCGCTCAGGCGCCGTCCGGCGTGGCCAGGCCACGCGCCAGCTCCGTGCCGTCGTCGCCGGAGAGCCGCCACGCCCAGCCGGGCACCGCACCGTCCGGACCGTCGATGGCCCACGTCGCAGCCCTCAGGGCCGTGCCCAGCCTCGCGGGCTGGAGGTACTCGATGCGGAAGCGCCGCGGGATGCCGACGGCCAGCCCGGCCGCCGCCCCGCCCACGGCCAGCAAGCTCTCCTCGAGGTAGTCGAGGTAGGCGCCGTTGTTGGCGTGGCCCATGGGGTCGATGTCCTGCGGCCGCACGAGCATGGTGAGCCGGCCGACGCCGTCGGCGGGGGGCTCCGGCAGCGTGACCCTGCCGGGCTCAAACGATGCGGTGGCCACGCCGAACCGGGCGACGAACTCCGGCGGCAGGCGGCCCGGCACGCCGCGGGCCGTGTCGATGATCACCCAGTCGGTCTGGCCGCGGACGGCGAGCGTCCCGTCCGCCAGCCGCCCCTCGGTGAGCCGCCGGGCCCAGAAGCGCCGGAAGCCGACGACCTGGGTGCGCATCGTGACGGTCGTGCCCAGCGGCAGCGGCGCCAGGATCGCCAGGTCCGCCGTGCGCACCACCCAGCCCAGGTTGCGGTCGGTGTACCAGGCCCGCGTGAAGCCCAGGCGCTCGGAGTGGATCCAGGCGACATCCTGCGCGTACCGCAGCAGCGCCGACGAGCGCACCAGGTCATCCGGCCCGCACTCGTCGAACCGCGCCCGGTACGGGACGGTGAGGCTCCAGGTGTCGTCGGCCGCGTCGCCCGGCAACTCGCTCACGCGGGCTTCCTCCCCGCGAGCCGGTCCAGTCCCTCGAGCGCGACCAGCCGCAGGCCGTCGAGCGACACCGGCCCGCGCTCGCGCACCAGCCGCACCTCGCACGACCGGCGGGCGTCGAACACGACCAGCCCGACCAGCAGCTTCCCGCCCTCGTCGGCCGCACCGCGACGCGCGTCGTCGAGTTGGTGGATGACGTCGGCCTTGATGCCGCGGGCGCCCCACTTGCAGTCCCATGCCTCGGCGGCGCCCTCGCGCTCCGCGGTCACGTCGTACGGGTGGATCTCGGCTGGCCGGCCGTCGAACAGGATCCGCCGCTCGCGCCGGACCGGGCCGGTGCGGCCTGCCAGGAGCCGCTCGGCGAGCGCCTCCACGACCGCGCCGCGGAACTGGCTGCGGGTCTGCTCGCCGCGGTCGGCCACCTCGAGCGAGACGCCGAGGATTGCCTCGGAGCGGTCGCGGGCCGGATCCCCGGGACCTGGCGCCGACGGCCCGAACAGGGCGGGGAACATCGCCCGCCAGCGCGCGGGATCGGCAGACTCGCCGTTCATCACGGCCCGGGCGAGCAGCCGCTGGGTGGTGGTGGCGTCCGCCAGCAGGTCCGCGGCGCGCAGCACGAGCGGGTCGGCCTGGATGTGCGCATAGACGACCGCACGCCCGTCGGGTCGGGCCTCCATGAACCGCATCAGGCAGTCTCGCCGATCGCCGCCAGGGCGACCTGGGGCAGCGTGGACATCCAGTCGATGGCCCGATGCGGATCCGTGATCGCCGCCGCCTCGGCCTCGAGCGCCTCGATGGCGGGCTCGGCGCCGGGGGGCGCCTCCTCGGCGCCGCGAGCGTCGGACACGGCCTGCAGGCGCGCGCCCCAGACGGTCTCGAGGTCGGCGAGGTACTGGAGTTCGTCGGTCACGGGCTCGGCCGTCGCGGCCAGGACGTCGAACGCGGCGCGGGCGCGGGCGAGGAGGGCTGCGGTTGTCGCGGGCATGACGCCAGCGTACGCCGCACGGTCGGGGCATGTCGGCGGGGGCGAGCGCCCCTGGGGCCGGCGGTCAGGATGGCTCGGCGCTGGCCTCCAGCGCGAATCCGGCCGCGGGACGGCACGACGCGAGGCGCCGCAGGGCATCGCGATTGATCCGGCCGAGCTCGTGCTGGCCGCCCTCGTCCCATCGGGTCGCGTAGGTCGTCACGGCTCGCCGCCGGACCTGCAGCGCGAAGTCGCGCTCGCCCATGCGCTCCAGCCGCCAGACCGTGTCGAGGACCGCGCGGTACAGCGAGGCCATCTCCTCGGCAGGCGTCTGGTGGTCCATGGCGGCATGGTGCGCCGGCCGAGGCTGCGACCCAATGGCCGGGTGGTCCCGGTCGTCCGCGGACAACGGTCCTAGCGGTGCGTGCCGGCACCGATTGCCGGGGCCGGGGAGCAGGGTTCGGCGGTGGCGCGTGTCGCGGCCGGACGCGCCCCGCGGCCAGGTGCGCGCCCCGCGGATCCCCGCCCGCCGACGTCAGTCCCCGCGATGCTGCCCGCTCTCGATCCGGAACCCGAGGCCGATCCCACGGGCCGGCTCGCGGCGCTCGATCACGCGCTCCACGATCGACGCGGGCGCACCCTCGCGCAGCCGCTCGAGCAGCAGGTCGAGCGACGTCGCCGCGCCCTCCGCCACCACGTGCACGCTCCCGTCGCGCTCGTTGGCCACGAACCCGTCGAGGCCCAGGTACTCCGCCTCGCGCAGGACGAAGTACCGGAAGCCGACCCCCTGCACCCGCCCGCGCACCGAGGCGTCGATTCGCTCGCGGTCGGCGGCGGGCGTCACGCCGCGCTCCGGCGGCGCGGCCAGTGGAGGAGGAGCACGTCCACGAGCAGCTCCGGGGTAACGTTGGCCCGCACGAGGCCGTCGGCCTCCGCGATCCGGGCGAGGAACGAGGTCGCGGCGCCCGGCGGCAGGCCGCGAGCGGCAGCCTCGAGCTCCTCCAGCAGGGCGGGGTCGCGGACACTCTGCCTCGCCCCTTGCCCGGCGAGCGCGAGGTCGCGGGCGAGGTCGCGCCAGACGTCGAAGAGCTGCGCGGTCGCGCGGCGGCGATCCTTGGGGCTGGCCTTGGCGGGCGTCTCGTCGGCGGCCTGCTCCTCCGCCTCGGCCGGAACGGCCGTCGCGGCCTTGCGTCCCCGCGCGCCGCGCCCCGGACCCGCGACGGACGAGGGCGCCGCCTCGGGCGCCTCGGTCGCGGCGGCGTCCAGGGCGAGTGCCAGGTCGCCGGCCCGAGCCTGGAGGCCCCTCGCCGCCGTCAGGCGGGCACCGGGCGGCTCGCCCAGCAGGTCGAGCAGGCTGCGGGCGAGCTCGCCGCGGATCGCCAGGGCTCCCGGTGCCGACGCGAGCGCGATGGCCAAGCCGGGGCGGCCCCCGGTGAGCCGGGCCAGCCGTGCGGCGGTGGGCGGGTCGGCGAGACCTCGCGCCGCCAGCAGCCGCTCGACGTCGCGTGCGGCAACCGTCCCGAGCCGCAACCTGGCACTCCGCGAGCGGATCGTGGGCAGCAGCCGCTCCTCGTCGTCGGCGCACAGGATGATGGTCGTCCGGGGCGGCGGCTCCTCAAGCGTCTTGAGCAGGGCCCCCTGCGCGTCGTCGCCCATGCGGTCCGCATCGCGGATGACCGCCACCCGACCGCCGCCCTCGATGGGGAGCAGCGCCAGTTCCGAGATCAGGTGGCGAACGGTGCCGGGCTCGGGGCTCGCCTCGTCGCCGATCCTGATCTGCTCTCCGGCGCCGCTCGGTTCCAGGAGGTGAAGGTCGCCGTGGTTGCCGTGCTCAATCAGGCGGCAGGTCCGGCAGGTCCGGCAGGGTCGGGGACCGCCGGACGCTCCCGAGCACAGCAGGCCCGCGGCGAGGTCCATCGCGAGCGAGGTCTTGCCGGCCGACGCCGGCCCGCTGATGAGCACGGCGTGCGGGACCGACGAGCTGAGCATGGCGTGGACGGCCGCCACGGCGGCCTGGTGGCCGACGGTCCGGAAGCCGTCCACGTCGCGCGGTTTGCGGCGCGAGCCGAGGTCAGCCCTCGGTCGCCTCCGCCTTCTTGCGGGTCGAGCGGCGCTTGGGTGCCTCGGTCGCGGTCGGCGCCTCGGCGGCGCGGGCCTGGGCGGCCTCGCTCGCTGTCGGCGCCTCGGCGACGGGGGCCGGGGCGGCGGGCTTCCTCGCCACGCGCCGCTTGGGAGCGGCCTCCGCAACGGCTGCCGCGGGGACGGGGGCGGGGGCGG
>JAKAHL010000118.1 GCA_021815005.1 Chloroflexota bacterium | reverse complement strand
GGGCGGCGCGACCGGTGGGCCCGGCGGCGAGGGGCGCCCCGACCGGGACGGACGCTCCGGCCGCGGCCCGGATGCGCTAGCGTCCGTGCCCATGCGACCGACCATCCGCGTCCTCTCGGACCAGCTCATCGACCAGATCCTCGACGAGGCCATGCGGGTGCTGGCCGAGACGGGCATGGAGATCCGCGGCGCGGAGATGCGGCGGCGGCTCCTGGCGGCGGGCCTCCCCGCCAACGCCGCCGGTGACCGGGTCCTGTTCCCGCGCGACGTGGTGGAGCGGGCCATCGCGAGCGCCCCCGCGTCGTTCTGGCTCTACGACCGCGACGGCAGCACCCACGCCGACCTCGGCGGCGACCGCGTCCACTTCGTGCCCGGCTCCTCGGGGCTCAAGTGGCAGGACCACCGCACGGGCGAGGTCCGGCTGGCCACCTCGGCGGACTTCGTCGAGTACGTGCGCCTCGCGGACGGGCTCGAGCACATCGCGTACCTCGCGACCGCGTTCTCCACCAACGCGGACATCGAGCCCCAGGTGTCGGACGCCTGGCGCCTGTACATGGCGCTCGCGAACTCCAGGAAGCCGATCGTGTCCGGCGCGTTCACCGAGCACGGCGTGCCCCGGATGGTGGAGATGCTGCGGCTGTTCCGCGCGGACGCCGACGACCTGCGCGCCCGGCCGCTGTCGATGTTCACGATCACCGCCTCCGGCAACTTCCGGTACAGCGAGGACTCGTGCCAGAACCTCCTCGACTGCGTCGAGGCCGGCATCCCGGTGGAGATCGTGCCCGTCACGCTGATGGGCCTGGTGGCGCCGGTGACCACCGTCGGCGCGACGGTCTTCCACACCGTGGACGTGCTGGCGGGGATCACCATGGCCCAGGTGATCCGGCCGGGCGCGCCCGTCATGTTCGGCGGCGCCCCGGCCGCGTTCCACATGAAGAAGGCGTCGTCGCCGATGTCGGCCATCGAGGCGTTCGCGCTCGACGCGGCCTACGTCGAGGTCGGCAAGCGCCTCGGCCTGCCCACGCAGTCGTACATGGCGCTGTCCGACAGCCCGGTGCTCGACGCGCAGGCGGGCGCCGAGACGTTCGGCTCCGCGCTGATCGCGGCGCTGGCCGGCGTGAACAGCGTCTCGGGTCCCGGCATGCTCGACTTCCTGCTCGTGTTCAGCCTGCCCAAGCTGGTCGCCGACGACGACTGGTGCGGCCAGGCCCTCCGCTTCGTGCGCGAGGTCCGGCCGCTCGACGACCTGCCGGTCCGCGATCTGGTGGACGGGCTGATGGCGGATCTGCACCTGATCATGGCGCCGCACACGACGGCGCACTGGGAGCAGGAGCTCTACCTCCCCTCCCCGGTCACGGTGCGCGACAATCGCGAGGCGTGGCTCAAGGCTGGCGGCAAGGACCTCGCCGCCCGCGCCGCGGACGAGGTGGACCGCCGCCTGGCTCGCTACCGCCCGGTCGAGACGGACCCGGCCGTGGACGCCGAGCTGCGCCGGATCATCCTGGCCGGCCTCGACGGCCAGACCGAGCTGCCCAGCCTGCCCGCAGCGCCGGAACCGGCGGCCGGCGGCGATGACGGCGCGGACGGCCCGGGGCGTGGCCGGCGGGTGAACGCACGCCGACGGGGGCGCTAGCCGGGCTCCAGCCGGGCTCCAGCCGGGCGTCAGCCGGGCGTCAGCCGGACCTCAGCGACCGCCGTTCCAGGAGGCCGCCGGGGCAGGCCGCCCGAACAGGTACCCCTGCCCGAAGGGCACGCCCAGCCCGATGAGCGTGCCGCGCTCGGCGATGGACTCGACGCCCTCCGCGATCAGCACGCCACCCGCGGCGTGGGCAAATGCCTTGAGGCCCCGGACCAGCTGCTGACGGTGCGCGTCGCGGTCGATGTCACGGATCAGGGCCAGGTCCAGCTTGATGAAGTCGGGGCGGAGCTCGATCAGGTGGCGTGGCTTGACCGCCCCGTCGCCGGCGTCGTCCACGGCCAGTCGGGCGGTCACGTTCATGTCCCGCAGGGCGGCCCGCGCCGCCAGCGCCTCCTCTGCCCGGCCCGCGTCCGCGATCTCGATCACGAGCTCGCGCTCGTTCGCGGCGAGCAGGCTCGCGAGGCCAGGCTCCCCCACGAGCAGGCGGGCGGAGACATTGAGGCTCAGCCACGCGTCCGCCGGCAGCCCCTCGGCGGCGGTCAGCGCCGAGCGCAGCGTCGCCAGCTCCAGGTCGCGCTCCATGCCGCAGGCTCGGGCCCCCTCGAACACCGCCCCCGGCGGCGTGCCCCCGGCGAAGCGCGTCAGGGCCTCGAACCCGGCCCGGCGGCCGTTGACCAGGTCCACGATGGGCTGGAACACGGGCTCGAAGCGCGCCTCCGCCACCAGGCCCGCGATGCGGGTCCGAGCCTCGTGACGGGCCTGCCGGGTCGTCGCGTCGGGTCCCAGCAGCGCGCGCATCACGGCCGCCACCTCGTTGAGCGACGCGGTCTGGACCAGGATGTCGGTGCCGTCCGGATCGGCTCCGCCCACGACCAGGACCCCCAGCGGCAGGGCGTCGCGGAAGACCGGGATGTGGACGATGGCGCCCACGCCCAGCCGTCGGAACAGGGCGGCCCGGGCGCGGCTCGCCGATCGGCCGGAGCGCTCCACCCACGGCTCGGCGTCACGCCGGGCCAGGCGGGCGAGGGCGGACGGCTCGAGCGGCTCGCCCCGCGCGTAGCCGAGCGCGGACATGCCGCTGCTCGCGGCGTAGTGGCCCACACCCTCGTCGTCCACCACGCCGACGGCCACGACGACCACGTTGGGCAGCTCGGCGACCATCGCGGCGATCCCGTCCGCGGTCGCGTCCGCGCCCTCGCCGGCGGACAGGCGGTCGATGGCCCCCGCCAGGCGCTCACGCTCCCGGTGCACGTCCTCCAGGCTGCCGCGCAGCTCGCGCAGGCCCGTGACGTCGCGCTTGACCGCCACGTACGAGGCCACGGCCCCGGACCGGTCGCGGATCGGCGTGATCGACGCCTCCTCCACCAGGGGGCCGCCGTCGGCCCGACGGTTGACCAGCTCCCCGCGCCACGGGCGACCGCGGGCGAGTGCCAACCACATCGCCTGGTAGAACGCGGGCTGGTGACGGCCGCTGTGCAGGATCCGGGGGTTCCGGCCGAGCGCCTCGTCGCGCGCGAACCCGGTCGCCCGCTCGAACGCCGGGTTGACCGCGATGATCCGAGCGTCGAGGTCGGCCACCACCACCGAGTCGGACGTCTCCTCGACCGCCGTCCGCAGCTGGGCGATCTCGGCCGCCCGCTCGTCCTCGGCGGCCAGGTCCCGGCCGAGCGCCAGGATCGACGGGCGGCGCAGCCGCGGGTCGGGAATGGCCAGCGTGGACCACCGGACGTCGCGGCGACGGCCGTCGCGCAGCAGCAGCGGGGCCGTCGTCTCCCCTCGCCCGTCCTCCACGGCGTTGAGCAGGCCGCGGCCCGCCCGCAGGTCGTCCGGGTGCAGGAACGTGGACGACCAGCGGCGCAGGGCCACCTCCTCGGCGCTCCAGCCGGTCAGCGCCAGGAAGGACTCGTTCGCGTGCAGGACGCGGCCCAACGGGTCGATCAGGAGGGCGAGGTCCGGGGCGTGGTCCACGAACCGGCGGGCCGACCGGTCCAGCAGGGCGAGCAGCTCGCGCGCCGAGGACACGTCGGAGACGTCGCGCACGATGCCCTCGACGGCGACCGGACCGCCCCCGCTCTCCACCACCAGCGAGCGGTGCTCGGTCCAGACCGTCGTCCCGTCCTTGCGGATCCAGCGCACCACCTCGCCCTCGGGAGCGGAACGCTGCGCCAGGCCCGAGAGGTGCGCGGCGTCGTCGGGGTGGATGAGGCGGTCGATGAGCGTCGGGTCCGCGTAGAACTCGGGCTGCGCGTAGCCCGTCATCGCCAGGCAGGCCGGGCTCACGTAGTCGAAGCCCCGGTCGGGGACCAGCCGGAAGCGGTACACCAGGTCCCGGTTGAGCGCCTCGAACAGGCGCGCGGCGAGGACGCGCTCCTCGGCCGCGGCGCCCCCGTCGCGCGGCGGCACGGGCTGACCCGGCGCGGGACCGGGCCGGTCCGGCGCATCGCGGGTGGCGGCGGTTCGGGGTTGTTGCGTGCGGTCCGTGGTCACTGCTTCCGGTGACGAGGGGTGGCGAGACGGGCGGGCGCTCGGTGGCCCCAGCGCAGATGAGCATCGGCCGGTCGGCGGCCCCGCGTCTCTGCCCCATCCGGGGAGGGCCGCCGCCCGGCAGGCTGGGCAGCTGGCCTCGCGAAGCTTGCCCGGCGCCTGCGATGATCGCCGCATGCCGCTGACCGTCCGCGCCCGCATCCTGCAGACCCCCGCCCCGGACCGCCTCGAGGCGCTGGAGGACGCGGTCGTGGCCGTGGCCGACGACGGCGTGATCGGCGCCGTGGAGCTGGCTGCGTCGCCGGCCGGGGCGGCGCTGCTCGCCGGCGACGAGGCCGTCGTCACCACCCCGCCGGGCAGCGTGCTCCTGCCGGGCATGGTGGATCTCCACGTGCACGCCCCGCAGTGGCCGCAGCTCGGCACGGGGCTGGACCTGCCGCTGGAGCGGTGGCTGTTCGAGTACACCTTCCCTCTCGAGGCGCGGTTCGCGGACCTCGCCTACGCCAGGCCGGTCTGGGCGGACCTGGTCTCCGGGCTGCTCGCCCACGGCACGACCACCGCGGTCTACTTCGGCACGGTGGACGTGGCCGCCACGACGGCGCTCGCGGAGGCTGCCCTGGAGGCCGGCCAGCGCGCGTTCGTGGGGCGCGTGGCGATGGACCATCCTGAGGGCACGCCCGTCTGGTATCGCGACGCCGACGCTGCCGCGGGGATTGCCGCGAGCGCCCGTTCCATCGACGAGATCCGGGCGTGCGACGCCGGGCGGGGCCTCGTCGCGCCGATCGTGACGCCGCGGTTCACCCCCGCCTGCACCGACGGGCTCCTCCGCGGGCTGGGCAGCCTCGCCGCGAGAGCCGGGACGCTCGCGCAGACCCACGTGTCGGAATCCGACTGGGCGCACGCTCAGCCACTCGCGCGCTTCGGCCGGACGGACACGGCAGCGCTCGACGGCTTCGGCCTCCTCCGCCGCGGCACGGTCCTCCACCACGCGAACCACATCACCGACGCCGACGCGGCGCTCATCCGGGCCCGGGGCGCCGGCGTCGCGCACTGCCCCCTGTCCAACGCCTACTTCGCGAACGCGGTGCTGCCGGTCCGGCGCCTGCTCGCCAGCGGCATTGCGATGGGGCTCGGGACCGACGTGGCCGGGGGCGCCTCGCCCAGCCTGCTCCGAACCGCCCACGAGGCGGTCACCGCGTCGCGCATGCTCCAGGACGGGGTGGACCGGGCCCTGCCGGCGGCCGCGCGCGGCGTCCCCGGCTCGGCGATCGACACGGTCCTCGGGTTCTGGCTGGCCACGCTGGGCGGGGCCGGGGTGCTCGGCGCGCCGGTGGGGCTGCTCGCGCCCGGACGGCGGTTCGACGCGGTCCTGGTGGACACGGCGTCACGCCGCGGGTCGCTCCGCGTCTACCCAGAGCTGGACTCGCCCGCCCGCGTGCTCGAGAAGGTCGTCCGGCTCGCCTCCCCGCCCGATGTCCTGGCCGTGTGGGTCAACGGCCGGCGCGTCGTCGGGGGGTAGGCCCGGGCGGCCGACAGCCGCATCAGGGTCGTGGCTGGACGGGAAGGCTGCCGAGGAACGCGGCAAGCGACTCGAACCGGCTCACGCGCACGCGGGGGATCAGCAGGGGCGACGTCCTGCCGATGACCGCGAAGCCCGGGACCTCCGTGAACGCGTCCGTGTAGCCGAGCTGGCGGAGCAGGGCCAGCGCCGCCGGGCCGACATGTCCGCTCGGGTACACGAACGTCCTGGGGTTGACGATCACGCCCTGGCTGGCGAGCCTCGCCTCGATCCGCAGGGCGCCGCCCTCGATCTGGCGGACCAGCTCCGCCGGGCCCAGGCTCGCGATGTTCTTGTGGTCCAGCGTGTGGTTGCCGATCTCCATGCCCGCCCGCTCCATGGTGGCGAGCTGCTGCGAGGTCATCATGGTTGACCCGCCGCGGGCGACCACCGAGAACGTGGCGCGGAACCCGAGGCGCCGCAGGACCGGGAAGGCGGCGAGGTAGTTGTCGGCGTAGCCGTCGTCGAACATGATCACGATCGTGCGGGCCGGCACCGGGCGGTTGGCGGCCATGGCGGCCCCGAGCTCGCCCGCCGTGATGGTGCGCCAGCCGGCCGCGCGGAGCGCCTGCATCTGGGCGGCGAACGCCGCCGGGCTGACATAGAGGCCCGGGTACGGCGCGCCGGGGGCCGGGTCGGCGATGCGGTGGTACATGAGCACCGGGACGGTCCGCGTGGTGGGCCCGCGGTACGACGGCGCCGGCGTGGCGGCAGGCGATGCCGAGGGCGCCGGGGAGGCCGCGGGTGAGGGCGCCGCGCTCGGGACGGCGCTCGGGACGGCGCTCGGCGGCGCGGGACTGGGCGACGCGACGG
>JAKAHL010000117.1 GCA_021815005.1 Chloroflexota bacterium | reverse complement strand
CGGGGCACCGGAGGCGGCCGGGGCACCGGAGGCGGCCGGCGGCGCCGAGGCGGGCCCGCTCGGGCCGACCGGCGCGCCGGGGGCGACGATGAGCGTCCCGATCATGTCGGGCTGGGTCGTGGACGCGAACTGGTAGCGGCCGGGGGCCAGCGGAGGCAGCACCACGGACGTGTAGCCCGGTCCGATGACCGCGGGCGCCCGGCCGAGCTCGGAGTCGCCCTGGAACACGTGGAGGTCGTTCGACACCCCCTGGTCCGCGTTGTCAAGGACGAGGCGGACCGGCACGTTGGCGGGCGCCGTGACGATGTCGGGGGTGAACGTCAGGCCCAGGGCCTCGATGGCGATGCTGGCCCCGGCGAACGACGCCTCGGGATTGATGGCCGCCGGCTCGCACGCGCTCGCCAGCAGGGCGAGCAGAGCGGGCGCAGCCAGCAGAACGGTCTGGCGGCGGGGCATCTGGGCTCCAACGCTGTGGGACGGCTCGGATCGGGCAACGGTACTCGGTCCTGCGGGCGCGCGGCGCGCCCGGCCGCGTTTCGCCGAGCGCCGCTTCGCGACGCTCCGGATGGCCAGCTCCGCGGGACGCACCGCCGCGCGCCAGCGCTGCGAGAAACCCCGCAATCGGAGAGCCCGGAGGCGACGCCCCCGGGCCCTCCACGCGGTTCAAGGCTAAGAGCTAGCTAGGCGTCCGCGAGCTCGAGCTCACGCTCGATTGCGGCCAACTCCTCGGACGTGCCCTGGACCTTGGGCCCCTTGAACCAGTTCTTGGCCGAGACCTGGTACCAGAGGGCCGCCCCTCCGAGCACGACGAGGAAGACCACAGGCGTGAAGTTCAGGTCTGCCCAGACCAAGCCGGTGGAGTCCACCTGCGGCAGGTACTGCGGCAGCATGAACAGGACGCAGATCACCACCACCCAGACGGTGGCGACGATCCCGATCGGGCGGCCCCACCTGCCGAGGCTCCACGGACCGGGCTTGAACCGGGACCCGGCGCGGACCCGCAGGAACACCGGCGAGATGTACGCGACGTAGAGGCCGATGACGGCGATCGAGGTGATCGCGAAGTAGGCGACCGGGCTCCACAGGTACGGCACGCCCAAGATGAACGCGCCGACGGCCGCCAGCCAGATCGAGTTGGTGGGCGTCCGGGTTCGCTTGTTGATCTGGTGCCAGAACGAGCTGCCGGGGATGGCCCCGTCTCGGGCGAAGGCGTAGATCATCCGGGAGTTGGCCGTGACCGAGGCCATCCCGCAGAAGAACTGCGCGCCGATGACGAGGAACAGGATGATCAGCCCGCCAGTCTGGCCGACGTCGTCGATCCAGATCTGGGCCGGCGGGACCAGCGCATTGAACGCGTGGTCGTAGCCGTTGATGAGGGCCGTGCCCGGCGTCGCCGAGTTATCCGTGAACACCTTGTCGGGCGTGATCCCGATGTTCATCGCCAGGAGGAGGATGAACCCGAAGATCACCGAGATGATCACCGACCAGATGATGCCCTTCGGGGCGGACCGCTCAGCGTCGTGCGTCTCCTCGGACATGTGGGCCGAGGCGTCGTAGCCGGTCAGGGTGTACTGCGCGTTCAGCAGGCCGATGAGCATGACGTAGAGCGCGATGCCGCCCACCATCGGGCCCGGCCAGCCGGCGTCCGGGGTGCTGCCCGTGCGGTCGACGAAGGTCGAGAACACGGTCCCCACGTCGGTTCGCGAGTGCTGGTTGAGCAGCACCGTCACCACGACGATCGCGCCCACGCCCGCCAGGTGCCACCAGACGGACACGCTGTTGAGCAGCGAGACGAGGCGGATGCCGAACGTGTTGAGCAGGGCGTGGATGACGAGCAGCACGCCGTACAGCCCAACCAGGTAGATGGGATCGAGCGGGTAGCCGAACAGGTAGTTGAGGAATGCCTGGAGGAACGTCGCGAGGCCGAAGTCGATGCCCGCCGTGACCGCCACCTGGCCCACCAGGTTGAACCAGCCCGTGAACCAGCTCCAGCGCGCCCCGTTCGCACCCGCCTCGTCGGCGAGCTTGGCCGCCCAGTAGTAGAGCCCGCCCGCGGTGGGGTAGCTCGAGGCCACCTCGGCCATGCCGAACGCCACCAGGATCACGAAGAAGCCGACGAACAGCCAGCCGAGCGTCATGACCGCCGGCCCGCCGGCCAGCATGCCGAACTTAAACAGCGTCAGGCAGCCCGACAGGATCGAGATGATCGTGAACGAGACCGCGAAATTCGAGAACGTCTTCATGCCACGCCGCAGCTCCTGCGCGTAGCCGAGCTGATGGAGACGTTCCTCGTCCCGGGAGCGGACTCCCGTCGACGGCGCGCCTGCGGGCGGAGCGGCCATTCGGTGAAACCCTCCTTCTGCGCGTTGCCAGTCGCGCTACGATCGCGGCCTCCGCGAGACCGCCCCTCGATCCGCAGAGTAAGCGCAGGTTCCTAGGGGCGTGTCAACTTTCTTGCAGGGAACTCTGGCCCAGGCGCAGCAGGAGGAACAGCAGGCATGGGCGATCGGCTGGCCGGCAAGGTCGCGATCATCACCGGTGCGGGTTCCGGCATCGGCAAGGCGAGCGCCATCCGCTTCGCCGAGGAGGGCGCGCGGGTCACCTGCGTGGATATCAACCGCGAGGCGGTGGAGGCCACGGCCCGGGAGATCGGGGACGCGGCGTTCGCCGTCGCGGCCGACGTCTCGGACGCGGCGCAGGTCAAGGCCTACACCGACGGCACCGTCGAGCGCTGGGGCCGACTCGACGTCGCGTTCAACAACGCGGGAGTCAACATCCCGGGCGTGTTCCACGAGGTCCCCGACGAGGTTGTCGACCGGACGATCAACGTCAACGTGAAGGGCTGCATCTTCGGCTGCCGCTACGCGATCCCCCACATGCTCCGCCAAGGCGGCGGCTCGCTGATCAACACGACCAGCGTGAACGGCCTGGTCGCCGAGCCGTATCTCGCCATCTACGCCACGTCCAAGGGCGCCATCGTCATGCTCAGCAAAGGCATCGCGCTCGACTACGCCAAGCAGGGCATCCGCTGCAACGCCCTCGCCCCGGGCTGGGTCGACACCCCCATCAACTACGCCCACGCCGAGATGCTCGGAGGCCTCCAGGAGGTCTACGCCACCATCGACTCCTTCCAGCCGATCGGCCGGCCGGGCACGCCCCGCGAGTTGGCCAACGTCGCCCTGTTCCTGGCGTCGGACGAGGCCTCGTTCGTCACCGGGGCCGTCATCGTGGCCGACGGCGCGATGACGGCGAAGTAGTCCCCGCATCGTTCGTTTCCCGCGCAAGCGCAAGCCAGGAGCTAGAGAGGAACGCCCCCGATGCCGAATCAGAACCGCCCCCGTCCCGCCGCCGGTCATGCCCACAAGCCGCACGGCAAGCACCCCCGCCTCGAGGAGCTCGAGGGGATGGTCCGCTCGGGCGAGATCGACACCCTGATCGTGGCCATCACCGATATGCAGGGCCGCCTGGTCGGCAAGCGGGTCCAGGCGCAGGCGTTCCTCAACGGGGTCATCGACCACGGCGCCCACTTCTGCACCTACCTGCTGGGCACCGATATGGAGATGAACACGCCCGGCGGGTTCAAGCTCATGAACTGGGAGACCGGCTACGGCGACTGGATCGCCGCCCCGGTCTGGGACACGCTGCGGGTCCTGCCCTGGCTCGAGAAGACCGCGCTCGTGCTCGCGGACGCCACCGACGACGAGGGCGACGAGATCCCGGTCGCCCCGCGGACGATCCTCAAGCGCCAGGTCGAGAAGGCCGCCTCGATGGGCATCGTCGTCAAGGCCGGCTCGGAGCTGGAGTACTACGTCCTCAAGGACAGCTGGGAGAGCCTGGCCGACCGCGGCTGGCCGGTGCCCAAGCCGTTCGGCTACTACAACGAGGACTACCACCTGCTCCAGGCGGTCAAGGCCGAGCCGCTCCACCGTCTCCTGCGCAACCTCATGACCGAGGCGCGCATCCCGATCGAGTTCAGCAAGGGCGAGGCGGCGCCCGGCCAGCACGAGGTCAACATTCGCTACGACCACGTGCTCGAGTCGGCCGACCGCACGGTGGTCTTCAAGCACGGGGCCAAGGAGATCGCCTACCTCAACGGCTGGGGCATCACGTTCATGGCCAAGCCGGACCACCGCTGGACCGGGTCCTCGGGCCACCTGCACATGAGCATCTGGGGTGCTGAGGACGACCGCCCGCTGTTCGCCGCCGCGTCCGGCGAGCCTGCCGGCCCGTACGGCATCTCCACCCTGGGCTCGCAGTTCATGGCCGGGATGATGAAGCTCTCGCGCGAGCTGGCCCCGTTCATCGCGCCGTTCGTCAACTCGTACAAGCGGTACGCGGCGCTCTCGTGGGCGCCGGTCAACGTGGTCTGGGGGCGGGACAACCGCACCACCGGCTTCCGGCTGGTGGGCCACGGGGGTGCCCTCCACGTGGAGAACCGCTTCCCGGGCGGCGACATGAACGCATACCTCACCTACGCGGCGATGATCGGCGCGGGGCTGTACGGCATCGAGCACGGGCTGCCGCTCGAGCCGGAGTTCCGAGGCAACGGGTACGCGGCCGAGGGGCACCCGCGGATGCCGCGCGCGCTGTGGGAGGCCATCGGCGAGCTCGAGCGGTCCGAGGCAGCCCGCGAGATCTTCGGCGACGACGTGGTGGACCACTACCTCAACGCCGCCCGCGTGGAGCAGACGCAGTACGACGCGGTCGTGCACAACTGGGACCGCGAGCGATACCTCGAGCGCGGCTGACGCCCCGCCGGCCGGACGGCCCAGACCGGTCGCTCGGCCGGTCTCCCGATTCGCCAACCCGCGCCGCCAGCAATTTGGCTACGCTTGCGACAATCATTTCGTTACGTCCCAATACACCGGAGCGATCATCGATGCGACTGGACGGCAAGGTCACCATCATCACTGGCGGCGGCAGCGGCATGGGCAAGGTCGCCGCGGAGCTGTTCGCCAGGGAAGGCGCCCGCGTGGTGGTCTCCGACGTGTCCGAGTCGGCTGGCGAGACCGTGGTGGCGGCCGTCAGGGCGGCCGGCGGCGAGGCCACCTTCGTGCGCGCCGACGTGTCCAGCGAGGACGACGCGCGCGGGATGGTCCAGCACGCGGTGGCCACGTTCGGCCGCGTGGACGCGCTCTACAACAACGCCGGGATCATGCCCGAGGCAGACCACTCGGTGGTCGACACCGACGTGGCGACCTGGGACAAGGTCATGGCGGTCAACGTCCGGGGCGTGTTCCTGGGCTGCAAGTACGCGATCCCGCCGATGCTCGAGCAGGGCAGCGGGTCCATCATCAACATCGCGTCGTTCGTTGCCATCCTCGGCTGCTCGGTCCCGCAGGACGCCTACACGGCGTCCAAGGGCGCCGTCCTCGCCCTGACGCGGAGCCTCGCGGTCCAGTTCGCAGGCCGCGGTGTCCGCACCAACGCCATCAGCCCCGGCCCCATCGAGACGCCCCTGCTCATGGACTGGCTGCTCAAGGACGAGGCGGCCAAGGCCCTCCGCCTCAACCGCAACCCCTCGGGCCGCTTCGGCAGGCCCGAGGAGATCGTCAGCGTCGGCATCTACCTCGCCTCGGACGAGTCGCGCTGGACCAACGGCGCCAACTTCGTCATCGATGGCGGCATCACGGTGAACTACTTCTAGACGACGAGGCGCCGGGTCCGGGCGCGTCCCGAGCCCAGCCGGGCGCCGCAACGGAGGCCGCGTCATGGACACCCAGCCCCACGAAACTCCCGCCCCGGAGGTCGGCGTGGCGCCCGCGGTGGACAAGCCGGCCCAGACCGTCGAGCCTGACGAGGCCAAGGCCGTGGAGGCAGCCGAGGAAGCCGAGGTGCTGGTCGCCGAGCACCCCGAGGCAGATCCGGAGGAGGACGCCGTCGCGCCGGTGCAGGGGCCGGCAAAGTCCATCGAGGGCCGGCGGGTCGCGATCGGCGTGGACGTCGGGGGCAGCGGGATCAAGGCGGCGGCCGTGGACCTGGACACGGGCGAGCTCATCAGCGAGCGCCATCGCGTCCTCACGCCCCAGCCGTCGGCGCCCGCCGCGGTCATCGCGTCGATCGCGCGGATCGTCCGGCGGATCGGCCAGGAGGTTCAACTGGCGCCGGACACGGCCGTCGGCGTGGGCTTCCCGGGCGTGATCACCGGCGGCGTGACGCGGACGGCAGCCAACGTGGACGCCGGCTGGGTGGACTTCGACGCGGACGCGGCGATGGAGCGCGTGCTCGGTCGCCCCGTCCACCTGATCAACGATGCCGACGCCGCCGGCGTCGCCGAGATGCGGTTCGGCGCCGGGGTCGGCCGCCGGGGCACCGTGTTCCTGATCACCCTCGGGACCGGGACCGGCTCCGCGCTGTTCTACGACGGGATGCTGGTCCCGAACCTCGAGCTCGGCCACATGGAGATCCGCGGCCGCGACGCGGAGCGGCGCTCGGCGGCGGCGGCGCGGATCCGGCGAGGGCTCTCCTGGAAGGCCTGGGCGGCGGACCTCGACGAGCACCTGCTGGCCATCGAGCGGCTGCTCAC
>JAKAHL010000116.1 GCA_021815005.1 Chloroflexota bacterium | reverse complement strand
ACGGGGCTCAGCCGCGGGGCTCCGCGGCCGGGCGGGGGCGTGCGGCGCGGGCGGCGACCCAGCGCCGGGGTCGCCGCGATGCAGAGCCGAACGGGCCCGAGCTGGGACTACGGGTGGCGCGACAGCCAGGCGCCGAGCCCGCCGAGGACCCGGGCGGTCATGCCCCACACCACCAGGCCGGCCGACGCCCCGGCCACGCCGTCGATCGGGAAGGCGTCGTAGGTCAGCCGCGAGCCGCGCACGGCGCGCTCCCGGTGGACGAGGGGTGCTCCGGGCAGGAAGGCCCGCAGCGGGACGTCGAGGATGGCGGCCACCTCCGACGGCTGGGCGCGCATCGCGGGGCACACTTCGGCCAGGGCGACGATGGGCGCGACGGCATAGCCGGACACGGGGATCCACTGGGTCGGCAGGCGGCCAACGATGCGCAGGCCGCACTCGGCCGGGTCGATCCCCACCTCCTCGGCCGCCTCGCGCAGCGCGGTGGCCTCGAGGTCCGCGTCGTCCGGCTCGGCGCTCCCGCCGGGGAAGGAGACCTCCCCGGAGTGGTGGCCGCCCCGGTTGGTGCGCTCGGTGAGGACGATGTGCGCCTCGCCGGCCGGTCCCGGGTGGAGCACCAGCAGCACCGCGGCCGGCCTCGCGCCTGGGTGCGGCGCGTCGCCGCCCGGGATGGGGCGTGGACCGCCGGGCTCGTGGAGCACGGGCATGAGCGAGATCGGCTCGGCGGGCAGGCGCTCGGGCAGCGGCTCCAGCCGCGCCACCACGTCCTCGAAGCGCACGTCGCGCCTAGTTGACCAGCCCGCCGTCGGGCTTGCGCTTCCGGTCGCGGTCGAGGATCGGCAGGTCGAGCGTCGGGGCATCGCCGCGCTCCGCCTCGGCCATCATGCCCTGCGGGTCCGGCCCGCCGGCCGACGCGTCGTCCGCCGGGCCGCCCGCAGCGCGCGCATCACGCCGCTCGCCGGGATTCGCCACCACCGACCCGCCGCTCGTCGCCGAGAACACCAGCGTGCCGGCCACCGGGTCCGCGTCCACCACCACGGTGTCGCCCGGGTGGAACGTGCCCGCGAGCATCGCCCGCGCGAACGGGTTCTCCACCAGGCGCTGGATCGTTCGCTTCAGCGGCCGGGCGCCGAACGCCGGGTCCGTGCCCTCGCGCCGGATCACGGCCAGCGCGGCGGGCGTCAGCTCGAGCGTCAGGTCGTTGGCCGCGATCCGCCGCGCCAGGTCGCCCACCAGCAGCCCCACGATCGCCGCGAGGTCCGCGTCGGTCAGGCTGTGGAAGACGATCACCTCGTCCACGCGATTGAGGAACTCCGGCCGGAAGACGCCGCGCAGCTGGTCCGTCACCTGGCGCTTCATCGCCTCGTAGGCACCGGAGTCCGTCCGCCCGCTGAACCCGGCGATCTGCTGGCTGCCGACGTTGGACGTCATGATCACGACGGTGTTGCGGAAGTCCACGGTCCGGCCCTGGCCGTCGGTCAGCCGGCCGTCGTCCAGCACCTGGAGCAGCACGTTGAACACGTCGGGGTGCGCCTTCTCGACCTCGTCGAGCAGGACCACCTGGTACGGGCGCCGCCGCACGGCCTCGGTCAGCTGACCGCCCTCCTCGTAGCCCACGTAGCCGGGGGGCGCCCCCGTCAGGCGCGAGACCGCGAACTTCTCCATGTACTCGCTCATGTCCACCCGGACCATCGCCTGGTCGTCGTCGAACAGGAACTCGGCGAGCGCGCGCGCCAGCTCGGTCTTGCCGACGCCGGTGGGCCCGAGGAACAGGAACGAGCCGATGGGCCGCCGCGGGTCCTTGAGCCCGGCCCGGGCCCGCCGGACCGCGTCCGACACGGCCTCGATGGCCTCGTCCTGGCCCACGACCCGCCGGTGGAGCCGGTCCTCCATGTGGACCAGCTTCTCGAGCTCGCCCTCCAGGAGGCGCGCGACCGGAATGCCGGTCCAGGCGCCCACGATCTCCGCGATGTCGTCCGCGGTGACCTCCTCTTTGAGGAGCGCGCCCGGGCCCTGGAGCGCCGCGATCGCCGCCTCCTGCTGGCGCTGCTGCTCGGCCAGCTCGCGGGCACGACCGTACTTGAGCTCGGCCGCGCGACCGTAGTCGGCCTCGCGCTCGGCTTGGTCGATTCGCACGGCGAGCTGCTCGATCTCGGACTTGGTGGTCCGCAGAGCGGCGATGGCCGCCTTCTCCGCCTCCCAGCGCTGCTTCATGGCGCCGGCCTGCTCGCCGATCTCCGCCAGCTCGCGCTCGAGGGCCTCGAGCCGCTGCTTGGACGCGTCGTCCGTCTCCTTGCGCAGCGCCTCGCGCTCGATCTCGAGCTGGATCCGGCGCCGCTCCAGCTCGTCGAGCTCGATCGGCATGGAGTCGATCTCCATGCGCAGCCGGCTCGCCGCCTCGTCCACGAGGTCGATCGCCTTGTCGGGCAGGAAGCGCTCGGTGATGTAGCGGTTGGACAGCGTCGCGGCGGCGACCAGGGCGGAGTCCGTGATCCGGACGCCGTGGTGGACCTCGTAGCGCTCGCGCAGGCCGCGCAGGATGGAGATCGTCTCCTCGACCGTCGGCTGGTCCACGACCACCGGCTGGAACCGCCGCTCGAGCGCCGCGTCCTTCTCGATGTGCTTGCGGTACTCGTCGAGCGTGGTGGCGCCGATGGTGTGCAGCTCGCCGCGCGCCAGCATCGGCTTGAGCAGGTTGGACGCGTCCATCGCGCCCTCGGCTGCGCCCGCGCCGACCACGGTGTGGAGCTCGTCGATGAACAGGACGACCCGGCCGTCGCTGTCCTTGATCTCCTTGAGCACCGCCTTGAGGCGCTCCTCGAACTCGCCCCGGAACTTGGCGCCGGCGATGAGCGAGCCCAGGTCCAGCGAGATGACGCGCTTGTCCTTGAGGCCCTCGGGCACGTCGCCGCGGACGATCCGCTGGGCTAGGCCCTCGACGATGGCGGTCTTGCCCACGCCTGGCTCGCCGATGAGCACCGGGTTGTTCTTGGTGCGCCGCGACAGGACCTGGATGGTCCGGCGGATCTCGTCGTCGCGGCCGATGACCGGGTCAAGCCTGCCGGCCCGCGCCTCCGCGGTGAGGTCGCGGCCGTACTTCTCGAGCGCCTGGTAGGTGGCCTCCGGGTTGGGCGTGGTGACGCGCTGCCCGCCGCGGACGGACTGGACCGCCGCGAGGATCGCCTCGCGACCCGCGCCGTGCCGCTCGAGCAGGCTCTGCGCCTCGCCGCCGGCCTCCGCCACGCCGAGCAGCAGGTGCTCGGTGGAGGTGTACTCGTCGCCCATGCGACGGGCCTCCTCGGCGGCACGCTCGACCACTCGCTTCGCCCGCGGGTCGAGGCCCATGCTGCCGCCCTGGATGCGCGCCCGCCGCGCGAGCACGCCCGCCACCTCGTCCCGGAGGGCGGGCACGTCAGCGCCCAGCCGCCGGAGGGTCTCGGCGGGGACGCCGTCGTCAGGGCCGACGAGCGCCGCGAGCACGTGCTCGGCGTCGAGCACGGGGGACTGCATCCGCTCGGCGAGCTGCTGGGCGGTGACGATGGCCTCCTGGGCCTTCTCGGTGAAACGGTCGAGCTGCATGGTTCGGGATCTCGTGCGTGCGTGCGGGGAGAGCTGCCCGGCTAGCCGGCGGTGCGGGGATCGGGCTGGGAGACGAGGTCGAGGAAGCGGGCGGCGGCGGCCTGGGCCTCCGTGTCGAGCGAGGTGGGGAGGACGACCCGCAGCCTCACGTACAGGTCGCCCGCGCCATCGCCCCGGAGCCGCGGCATGCCCTGGCCGGTGAGGCGGAGCGTCTTGCCGTTCTGCGTGCCGCCGGGGATCGTCAGCAGGATGCGGCCCTTGAGCGTGGTGATGGGGACCTGGCCGCCGAGCAGGGCCTCGCGCAGGGTGATCGGCAGCTCGCGCTCGAGGTCCGCGCCCTTGCGTGTGTAGACGTCATGGGGGCGGACGGTGACCGTCACCACGATGTCGCGGCCCTTGGGGCCCTTGCCGGACAGCCGAACCCGACCGCCGGTGTCGATGCCGCGCGGGATCGCCACCTCGTAGCGCTTGCCCTCGGCCTCCACCACGCGGGCCGTGCCGTGAAATGCCTCCTCGAGCGTCAGCTCGGCCGGCGCCTCGATCTCATTCCGCGGACGTGCGCGCGACGCCTCCTGGGCCCGGCGCCCGCCTGCGTGCGGCCCGCCCGGGCCGGCTCCGGGCATCCCGCCCATCTGGGACAGGATGTCCCCGAAGTCCGTGCCGCCGGCGCCGCCCGACCCGCTCGCGCTGGCGCGCCCGCCGGGAGCGGCGCCGGCGCCACCGAAGAACATGCGGAAGAAGTCGGAGAACCCGGCGCCGCCATCGGCCGACCGGAACTCGTAGCGGACGTTGGGCCCGCCGCCAGCCCCGAAGTTGGCGCCCGCGAACGGGCCGCCGGGCCCGAACGGATCGCCGCCGGCCCGGCTGCCGCCGGCTCGCTGGTACTGCTCCCAGTTGGCGCCGAGCAGGTCGTACTGCTTGCGCTTCTCCGGGTCCGACAGGACCTCGTTGGCCTCGTTGGCGTCCTTGAACTTGCGCTCAGCGGCCTTGTCGCCCGGGTTTCGGTCCGGGTGGTACTCGCGCGCCAGCCTCCGGAACGCCTTCTTGATGTCGGCCTGACTGGCCGACCGAGGCACGCCCAGAATCTGGTAGTAGTCGCGGTACTCCATCGGGCCCTCCCGGGTCGCCCCGCCTACTCGCGACGCCCGCCGGCCAGGGCGAGTCCCCCCGCGGGCACGGGGAGGCCGTCCACCACGACCGTCGGCTGGTCGCCCGGGAACGGGTTGCGCTGCGCCCTGCCCACCGAGCCCTTGGAACCGCGCCCGCCGGACTGGCTGCCGGCCACGGTGGTCGGCTTGAGCGGCTGCGGCTTGCGTCGCAGCGCCGCGTCGAGGACCTGCTCCATGGAGTCGGCCAGCACCAGCTTGACCTGCTTGCGGATCTCGTCGGGGATGTCGCGGAGGTCCTTCTCGTTCTTGCGGGGCAGGATCACCACGGCCGCGCCCGACAGGTGGGCGGCCAGGATCTTGCTCTTGAGCCCGCCGATCGGGAGGACGCGGCCCCGCAGGGTGATCTCGCCCGTCATCGCGACGTCCTTGCGAACCGGGATGCCGGTCAGGGCGGACACGATGGCGGTGGCCATGGTGACGCCGGCCGACGGCCCGTCCTTGGGGGTGGCGCCCGCGGGGACGTGGATGTGCAGGGTGTTGTGCTCGAAGGTCTCGAGCGGGATGCCCAACTCGGCGTTGTGCGATCGGATCCAGGACAGGGCCGCCCGGGCGGACTCGCGCATGACGTCGCCCAGCTGGCCGGTGAGGATGAAGTCCTCCTTGCCCTCCATCTTGGTGACCTCGACGGCCACCACGTCGCCGCCCACCTCGGTCACGACGAGGCCGGTGGCGGCGCCGATCTGGTCCTCCGCCTCCAGCTCGCCGTACTCGTACCGCGGCGGGCCGAGGTACTCCTCGAGCTTCTTGAGGTCCACGACGGTCTTGCGCTTGCGGCCCTCGGCCACGGCACGGGCGACCTTGCGCATGATGTTGGCGAGCTCGCGCTCGAGGTTCCGGACGCCGGCCTCGTGGGTGTAGGCCTGGACGAGCTGCGTGAGCACCTCGTCCGTGATCTCGATGTGCTTGGGCTTGAGGCCGTGGTTCTCCATCTGCTTGCGGATGAGGAACCGCTTGGCGATCTCGACCTTCTCCTGCTGGGTGTAGCCCGGCAGCTGGATCATCTCCATCCGGTCACGGAGCGGTGCCGGGATGGGGTCGAGCAGGTTGGCCGTCGCGATGAACAGCACCTTGCGCAGGTCGAACGGGACTTCGAGGTAGTTGTCCTGGAAGCTGAAGTTCTGCTCCGGGTCGAGCACCTCGAGCAGCGCGGACGACGGGTCGCCCCGGAAGTCCATGCCGATCTTGTCCACCTCGTCGAGCATGAACACCGGGTTGTTGGTTCCCGCGGTCTTGATGCTCTGGATGATCCGTCCCGGCAGGGCGCCGATGTAGGTGCGCCGGTGGCCGCGGATCTCCGCCTCGTCGTGGATGCCGCCCAGGCTCATGCGCACGAACTTGCGGCCCATCGCCCGGGCGATGCTCTTGCCCAGGCTGGTCTTGCCCACGCCGGGAGGGCCAACGAACAGCAGGATTGGGCTGCGGATGGTGTCCGCCAGACTGCGCACCGCGAGGTACTCGAGGATGCGCTCCTTGATCTTCTCGAGCCCGTAGTGGTCCTCGTCGAGGATGCTGGCGGCCTCCCTGATGTCGAGCCGGTCGTCCGTGGTGGCGTTCCACGGCAGGCCGACCAGCCAGTCCACGTAGGTGCGGATCACGCCGACCTCGGGCGAGGCGGACGGGATCCGGCTCATCCGGTCGATCTCCTTGATCGCCCGGGCGCGGACCTCCTCGGGCATGCCCGCGGCCTCGACCTTCTCGCGCAGCTCGTTGATCTCGGCCTGCTGCGGGTCGTCCTCGCCCAGCTCGCGCTGGATCGCCTTGAGCTGCTCGCGGAGGATGTACTCCCGCTGGGTCTTGTCCATCTCGGACTT
>JAKAHL010000115.1 GCA_021815005.1 Chloroflexota bacterium | reverse complement strand
CAGGACGGCGTTGAAGTCCGCGTTCGGGATCGCCACCGCCTCGGCGAACGAGCCCGGGCCGTTGAAGCCGGGCTGCCACTGGCTGGGGCAGACCTGGGCGTTGCCGGAGCGGCACCAGTCGCAGGCACCGCAGCCGCACACGAACGGCACCACGACACGATCCCCGACCCGCACTCGCCGGACCCCGGCGCCGACCGCCTCGACGACACCCGCGAACTCGTGGCCGGGCGTGTGGGGGAGGGTGGCGATGTCGGGGTCGTGGCCCTGCCAGCCGTGCCAGTCCGAGCGGCACAGGCCGGTGGCCTCCACGCGGATCACGGCCCCTCCCGGGGCCGGCTCGGGCCTCGCGACCGACGCCAGGTAGGGAGCGGCGCCGAAGGCGTCGAAGCGCACGGCGCGCATCCGCCCCGAGCCGGCTCTGGGAGGGGCGTTGTGGTCGGCGGTCATGGGCAGTCCGAGCGCATGCGGTGCATGGTGCCATCGTGCCGCATCCGGAGGCTCGGCACGGGCAGTCTGGGCCGGACGGGCCGCCCGCCGCCCTCAGGCGCGAAGTGGGCGATGATGGCCGGGGCCGCTGCCTCCCGGCGCGTGGCCCCGCGGCGGCGGCCGCCAGTCGCGCCGCGACCGAACGAACTCGGAGACCTTCAGACCGTGAGAGCCGCCATCTTCAACGGGCCCCGCGACATCGCCGTCGGCGAGCGCCCGGACCCCGTGATCCTCCAGCCCACCGACGCCGTCGTGCGGGTGAGCCTCGCCTGCGTCTGCGGCTCGGACCTGTGGTACTACCGCGGCCTCTCGCCGCACACCCCGGACGGGATCGGCCACGAGTTCGTCGGGGTGGTGGAGGCCGTGGGCTCGGCCGTGGGCACGGTGCGGGAGGGCGACCTCGTGATCGCCCCGTTCGCCTTCAGCGACGGGACCTGCCCGCACTGCCTCGCGGGGTACCACACGGCGTGCGTCCAGGGCGGGTTCTTCGGCGGCAACGGCATCGACGGCGGACAGGGCGAGCGCGTTCGGGTGCCGCTCGCCGACGGCACCCTGGTCGCGGTCCCCGCGGGCGCCTACGACGACGCCACGATGCGCTCGCTGCTCACGCTGTCGGACGTGATGGGCACGGGCCACCACGCGCTGATGCTCGCCTCGGCCAAGGCGGGGGACACCGTGGCGGTGGTCGGCGACGGCGCGGTGGGGCTGTCGGCGGTGCTGGCCGCCCGGCGGCTGGGCGCGGGGCGCATCATCGCCCTCTCGCGGAACCCCGCCCGGCAGGCGCTGGCCCGCGAGTTCGGGGCGACGGACATCGTGGCCGAGCGCGGCGACGCGGCGGTCGAAGCCGTGCTGGCCCTGACCGACGGGGTGGGCGTGGACGCCGCAGCCGAGTGCGTCGGCACGGGCGAGTCCCTGGCCACGGCCCTGGGCATCGCCCGGCCCGGGTCGATGGTCGGCATGGTGGGCGTGCCGCACGGGGCCGAGGTGCCGGTCGGCAAGCTGTTCGCCAAGAACAAGGGCATCAAGGCGGGGGGCGCGCCCGTCCGCGCATACCTGCCGGCCCTGCTGGAGGACGTGCTCGCCGGGCGGCTCAACCCGGGGCGCGTGTTCGACTTCGAGACCGACCTCGAGCACATCGCCGACGGCTATGCCGCCATGGACGAGCGCCGCGCGATCAAGAGCCTCGTTCGGTTCGGGTAGCGCTGACGGCGCCGCCCTGGCGCCGGCCGGGCGGGACTGCCGGCCGACTCGCTTCGACACCTCGGAGCATTGCCTCTTCCACGCAGCAAGGAGCGCGCCACGTGACCCTCGCCGACTTCGACGCCCTGTCCTTCGACTGCTACGGCACGCTCATCGACTGGGAGGCCGGCATCGCGGCCGCACTCCGGCCCTGGGCAGCCGCGCACGGCCTCGCGCTGAGCGACGAGGGGCTCCTGCTCGCGTACTCCGCCCACGAGGCCGCCGAGGAGGCGGCGCACCCGACCGCGCTGTACCCGGAGATCCTGGCCGGGGCCATGCGCGCCCTCGGCGCCCAGCTGGGCATCCCTGTCGGCGACCAGGAGGCGGCGGCCTTCGGCGGGTCGGTGCCCGCCTGGCCCGCCTTCCCCGACTCGCACGATGCGCTCGCCCGCCTGGCGAGGCGCCACAAGCTGATCATCCTGTCCAACGTGGATCGGGCGTCGTTCGCCGGCTCCAACCTGCGCCTGGGCGTCACATTCACGAGCATCCTGACTGCCCAGGACGTCGGCTCCTACAAGCCCTCGCCCCGCAATTTCGAGGCGCTGGCCGCCGAGTGCGAGCGCCTGGGCATCGCCGAGGGCCGGCTGCTCCACGTGGCCCAGAGCCTGTTCCACGACCACGTCCCAGCCAAGGCCGCGGGCCTGCCCACCGTGTGGATCAACCGCCGCCACGCGAACCCGGGCTGGGGGGCCACACCCGAGCCGCCCGCCCCGGTGACCCCCGACTGGACGTTCACCTCGATGGCCGCCTTCGCGGACGCGGTGGACGCCGAGCGAGACTGACCTCGCCGCCGCTCGCGGCCGGACATGCCGAGCGGGGGCGGTGCCAGGGACACCGCCCCCGCTGGCGGAGCCGAGGCGTGCCGGTTGCGGCCGCGCTCGGCTGGTGAGGCTACTTGCCGCCCTTGCCGCCACCGCCACCGGCCACGGTGATCACCAGGGTGACCGTGTCCGGTCCGGCCGGATCCTGGACGTAGGTGCCCACGTCCACGCCCGTGATGTCCACGGACGGCAGGACGAACGTGATCTCGTACTGGCCCGCCTGCGTCACGCGCAGGTTGTAGCCGTACACGACCTTGCCGGTGGCGTTGATCTCGGCCGTCGGGTTGCTGCCCAGCGGGACAACGTACGTGCCGGTGGCGAGGTTCCTAACGCTGAACGTGACCTCCGCATCGAACACGCGGGCCGCCAGGTTCTCCGCCGTGGCCGTCCACCCGGTCTGCTCGCCCAGTTCGTTGTACACGGGCGTCGCGAGGGTCCCGTACGCGGACTCGCGGTCGAGCTTCGACGGCTCGAGCTTCAGGACCGTGTAGCCCTGCATCGAGGTGTCGTCAAGCCATTGGGTCGGGTCGTCGCCCGCCACCTGGTTGATCAGGCCGAGCTCGACGCGGATCGGGCTGCCCACCGACAGCTTGGCGTCGCCCGAGAGATTGTCGCCCCACTCGGCCCTCGCCATGGCCGACGTGGCGGTGACGCACGGCGCCTGCCACTTGTGCACGCCCTGGACGTAGTAGGAGCCGGCCAGCTCATAGCCGCTGAGGGGCGTGCCCGTCGGCGCGACGAGGCTCAAGCCGCACGTGACGCCCGTGAACCCGCCGCGGATCATGATCGTCGGCACGGACAGGTTGTTCGAGAGCGTCTCGCCGCCGGGCTTCCCGCCCGGCCCCTTGGCGAGAACGCTCGAGGTGACCAGCGCGGCGCAGAGCATGGCGCCCACGATGACCGTGAACGCCGTTCGTCGAGTCATCTCTCGCTCCCCATCTCCCGTTGCCGATCGACGTCGCCGCCGGCCGCCCTGCCCGGGACGGCGTCCCAAGGATGGGAGCGGCGGGGCGGCCCGTCGTCACCGGAACGGGTGATTCTGGGGGGTGATCGGTGCAGTCTCGGCGCCGAGGCGCACCCCGCCCGGCCGCGTGGACGCCACGCGGTACGGTCAGTAGCGGCGCAGCGCCTCCAGGTTCGCCGCGATCAGCGCGGCCACCCCTCGCGCGTCCCCGAGCCCGAACCGCCGGGGGTGCTCGATCGACGCGTCCGTCACGAGCGCGAAGCAGTCGCCCGGCGCGAGCACCGGCGCCTCGTAGCCAGCGGCGACCCGGAACACCTCGATCACGTTGGGGGCCGACCGCTTGTAGCCCTCGGCCACCACGAGGTCGAAGCCGTCGAAGAACCGCTCGACGATCTCGGGCAGCGTGAGCTCGCGGTCCAGGCGGGCCACGTAGGCGAGCTTGTCGGCCGACGAGATCGCGTACGCGAGCGCGCCCGCCCGTCCGAGGCGCCACGAGTCCTTGCCCTCGTGGTCGATCTCGAAGCGGTGCGCGTCGTGCTTGACGGCGCCCACGCGCAGGCCCAGGGCCAGCAGCTCTGGCAGCAGCTTCTCGATGAACGTGGTCTTGCCGGAGTTCGTGCGGCCGACGACCGCCACCAGCGCGGGGGGCGGGGACGCGCCGCGGGACCGGCCGGGCTTGCCGGCCTCGAGCTCGGGTGCGTCGGCGTCGTCGTGCATCGCGGCGGTCCCGGGGCAGGCGATCGGCTGGGCCGTCGCCGTCAGCCCTCCGGCAGGTCCTCGGGCAGGACGCCGTAGCACCAGCCGCACTGGTAGCCGATCGTGGCGCCGGCCGCGTCCACCAGGCGCGCGCGGGGGTGCGTGTGCGGGCAGCTGGCGGCGCGGACGCGGTGCAGCGTCGCCTCGCCCGGCTGCGTCCAGACCATGTCGGCGTCCCCGTAGCGCGTCTGGAGCGGGCTCGACACCTTCTGGTTCGCCCGGCACTCGACCGACGTCATGTGGTGCGCGTCGAGCTCCGCGCGGGAGGCGAACCGACTGGCGCACCAGGTGCAGACGTACGTGCTGCCGCGCCGCGCGCGCTCGGCGCGGGCCTCGAACCCGCCGACGACCCGCAGGGCGGGGCGGCCGCGGGCAGTGTCGTCGTCCATACCGCTTACCGTAGCGCGAGATTGGATTCCCGGCGCGGGACTGGGTCCCTGTACCCTCCCGAATCCATGAGCGCCGTGTCCGCCGCCTCCGCCCGCGCTGCAGGCGTCGCCGATCGCGCGCCCGCGTGGTCGCTGGCGCTGCTGTCGATGACCCTGATCCAGATCGGCGCGTCGCTGTCCACGCGCCTGTTCCCCGTCGTCGGCCCGGCCGGCACCGCCTGGCTGCGCCTGTGCGCCGGGGCGGTCGTCTTCCTGGCGCTGCGCCGTCCGCGCCTCCGGGGTCGCACGAGGCGGGAGCTCGCGGGCGCCCTCGGCCTCGGCGTCGTGTCGGGGCTCATGACGATGGCGTTCCTGGTGGCGGTGTCGCGCATCCCGCTCGGAACCACCGTCGCCATCGAGTTCCTGGGGCCCCTGGCCGTGGCGGTCGTCGGGACGCGCGGACTGCGCCAGCTGGCGTGGCCCGTGCTCGCGCTGGCCGGGGTGCTGGCGCTCACCCAGCCGTGGACCGGGACCGTGGACCCGCTGGGGATCCTGTTCGCGGCGGGTTCCGCGGTGGGGTGGGGCGCCTACATCCTGCTGACCGCGCGGGTGGGCGACCGCTTCGAGGGGCTGGAGGGGCTGTCGGTCACGATCCCGGTCGCGGCCGTCGTCGCCTCGGTCGTCGCGGGCCCCGGCGCGGCCGCGAGCGTGACGCCCCTGGTGGTGCTCGCGGCGTTCGGGCTGGCGCTGCTGATGCCGGTGGTGCCGTACTCGCTCGAGCTGCTGGCCCTGCGCCGGCTGACGACCTCCGCCTTCGGGACCCTCATGGCGCTCGAGCCCGCGATCGCGATGGCGATGGGCGCGCTCCTCCTCGCCCAGGTGCCGACGCCGCTCGAGGCGGTGGGCGTGGCCCTGGTCGTCGCGGCGGGCATGGGCGCGACGCGCGGGGGCGGTCGGGTGGCCGCGTCCCCCGAGCCGCTCCTCCCGCTGCCGGACTAGGCGACAGGGCCGATACTCCGCCCGTGACGACCCGCTACCCCTGGCTCCTGTTCGACGCCGACGACACCCTATTCGACTACCGGCGCGCCGAGACGCTGGCGCTCCGCGAGGCGTTCGAGGCCGAGGGGCACGCGTTCCAGGCCGCGTGGCTCCCGGTCTACCAGCGCCTGAACGCCGCGGCCTGGCGCGAGCTCGAGGCCGGCAACCTGAGCTCGGAGCAGCTCCGCGTCCGCCGGTTCGCGGACCTCGCTGCCGAGCTGGGCCTGGCCCTGGACCCGACGGCCTTCAGCTCGACCTACCTGCGCCAGCTCGCGCGCCAGGCCCATCTCGTGGACGGCGCGCTCGAGGTGGTCGAGGAGCTCCGGGCCAATCACCGGATCGCGATCATCACCAACGGCCTCCCCGACGTGCAGCGCCCCAGGCTGGCCGCGTCGGCCCTGGCCGGGAAGGTCGGGCCCGTCGTGATCTCCGACGAGGTGGGCGTGGCCAAGCCCGACCCGGCCATCTTCAGGATCGCCATCGAGCGGATGGGCCGTCCCGCGCCCAGCGAGGTGCTGGTCATCGGGGATAGCCTTAGCTCCGACATCGCGGGCGGCGCGGCTGCCGGGATCGACACGTGCTGGTACAACCCCGGCGCCCGGTCCCGCGCGGACGGCCCCGCCCCGACATACGAGATCCGGCGCCTTGAGGAGCTGCTGGCGATCCTCGCGGCCTGACGCGCCCGATCGTCGCACTGCCGCACCGGCCCTGCGACGGCGGCCCGATGGCTCTCAGCACGCTCTAAGACGCGCCATGCATCCTCAGCGGGGCCCGCCGGACCCGCTGCCTAGCCCTCTTGCCCACGAGGTCATCATGCCGGACACACCCGCCGCCCCGCTGCTCACCCGACGTCGCGTGCTCGCGGGCATCGGGGTGCTGGCCGTCGGCGCGGCCGTCGCCGCCGAGATCGAGCTAGGCGGCGAACAGGGCAGCTCGGGCATCACGGCCG
>JAKAHL010000114.1 GCA_021815005.1 Chloroflexota bacterium | reverse complement strand
CGGCCTGCGCCGAGTCTTGCGCCCCGTCGGCTCCGGCCAGCGCGACGACCGGGGCCGGCTCGGCCTCGGCGCCCTCCGTGGCCTCCCCGTGCGGCAGGAGCGCCTCGCCCGCCACGACCCAGCGGTTGCGGCCGGCCGCCTTGGCGCGGTACAGGGCAGCGTCAGCCGCCTCGAGCAGCGCCACGCGGGTGGTCGCGTCGCCGGGCCAGACGGCGATGCCGATCGACACGGTGATCTGGTCCCGGTGCCCCGGCGACAGCTCGATCACCGCCTGCTCCGTGCGGGCGCGGATGCGCTCGGCGACCGCGGCGGCGTCGGCCACCGAGGCTCCCGGCAGGATCACCGCGAACTCCTCGCCGCCGTACCGGGCGGCCATGTCGCCGTCGCGAACGGACGAGGCGAGGATCCCGGCGAACCGGCGGAGCGCCTGGTCGCCCGCGGGGTGGCCATTGCGGTCGTTGAACGCCTTGAAGTGGTCCACGTCGAGCATCAGGACGGCGAGCGGCTCGTGCGGGCCGCGAGCGGTCAGCTCGCGCTCGAGCGCCTCGTCGAAGGCTCGGCTGTTGGGCAGGCCGGTTCGGCCGTCGGTGCTTGCCTGCCCCTGCAGCGCCACCACGAGGCGGCGGTTCGCGATGGCCAGCGAGGCGTGGTCCGTGACCCGGCTGACCGACGTCCGGATCGCGAGCGGCATGGCGTCGGGCGTCGCCCAGTGAAGGTGGACCGCGCCGATGACGTCCCCGAGCGCGATCAGCGGGATGCAGGCCAGCGTCCCGCTCACGGCCGAGTGCAACGGGCAGCGGACCGCGAGGCTGGCCCCCAGGTCGGACGTCACATACAGGCTCGAGCGCCGTACGCCGGGGCACTGGGCGAGCTGGCCGAGCGGGATGACCGACGCCTCGATCGTGCCGAGCGAGCCTTCCGGAATCGCCCGGTCCCGCGAACGGTTGGAAATGTGGATCGTGGCGTCGTCGGGATGGGTCAGCTCCCCGAGCGCGTCGAGCGCGGCGCGGGCCACCTCGCCGTCCGAGTCCACGAAGCTGGACAGCTCGGTGAACCGGTTGACGACGCCGGCCTCCACGGACCCGCGGTGCATCTCGGAGCGCATCCGCTCGAGCTCGCCGCCGAGCCGGCCCACCTCGTCGTCCCGCTGGGAGACGAACCCGACGTCCTCGCCGTCGCGCACGCGCTGGGCGGTCCGCAGGAGATCGCCCAGGGGCCGGATCAGCCAGCGGGTGACCAGCCAGATCGCGGCGGCAACGCCGATCCCCAAGCCGAGCACGGAGGCCGCGAAGATGCCGGTCTGGCGCTGCACGTCCCGCTCGAGCGTGTCCACGGTGGCGCCGTACAGGACGGCGAAGTCGCTGCCGTAGCGGTCCTCGAGCGTCTGCACCTGGGCGAAGAGCGCGCCCCCCGACCCCTCGAGCGTGGACGCGAACGAGGCGGCCGGCGTGCCGGCCTCGGCGAGACCGATCGCCTTCTCCGCGAACTGCGCCCGCCAGGCGCCCACCGCGTCGCGAATCGCGACAAGGTCCGTGTCGAGCGCGGGGAAGCTGCCGGTCGTGGCCACGAGGGCGCCGCCCACCTCGGCCTCTCGCGTCTGGGCGGCGCGATAGGCCTCCAGATCGGACGCGTCGGGCGCCAGCAGGTAGGCGTCCACCGCGTCGTGCTCGGCGCGGATGGCGGCCTGGAGCTCGTTGGCCTGCCGGAAGAGCCCGAGCAGGGCGGCCGACTGGTCCCGGAGCGCGGTGATGTCGCGCGAGTTCGACGCGTAGCCGTAGGCCTGCACGGCCAGCCCGAAGCCGACCAGCACCACCAGCACGGCAATCAGCCGCGCGCGGATCGAGAGGCGCGCCACGCCGGGACCCCTGCACTGCGGGATGAGACACCAGATCGTCGGCGGCGCCGGCTGGGCTGGCGAGCACCTGAACGTGGGGGGCCCCCGCACGAACGGGGAGGGCCATCCGTCAGCCGCGGGCCGCGAGCTCCCGGAGCGCCGCCTCGAGCCCGGCCGCGTCGGCCACCACGCGCGTTGGCCGCTCTGCCTCGGGGAGCGCGTCGGCCATCGCCCGGGTCGTCACGCCGGTCAGCGTCAGGATCGTCCGGGCGCCCACGGCCCGGCCGGCCGCGATGTCGGTCATCGAGTCGCCGATCATCACGGCGGTCCGGAGATCCCCGCCCACGAGCCGCGCGCCAGCCTGGAGCAGGTAGGGCCCCGGCTTGCCGATGACCACCCGCGGCTCGGTCCGCGCCGCCGTCGCGACAGCGGCGACCACGGCGCCGGCGCCCGGCCGGTAGCCGTTCTCCACCGGGTAGATCGGGTCGCGGTTGGTGGCGACCAGCACCGCGCCCGCCCGCACGCAGTCGGCGGCGGCCGCGACCCGGAGGTAGCTCATCTGGGGGTCGAGACCGACCACGACCGCGTCGGGGTGGCCGGCGGCGGCCCAGCCGTCGATCCCCTCCTGGTGCATGCGCGTGGCGGCGTGGCCCACCGAGACCACGTCGAACCCGGCCTCGCGGAGCTCCCGCTCGAGCCCGGGAGCGCCGACGGCGAGCACGCGCCGCACGCCGGGCATCTCCTCGCGCAGCCAGGCGGCGCTCGCCAGCGCAGAGGTGACCACCCGATCAGGGCCCACGGGCGCGCCGTGACCGGCGAGGCGCGGCAGGTAGTCCGTGTGGTAGGCGGTGGCGTTGTTGGTGACGTACACGACGTCATCGCCAGCCGCTGCCCGGGCCGCCAGCACCGCGGGGACGCCGGGCACGGCCTCTGACTGGCGGTAGACGACGCCGTCGAGATCAACGAGCAGGAGCACGCAGCGATGCTACCGTCTCCCCATGCCGCCGGCCCCCCGCTCCCCGCTCGACGACACCGACCGCCTGGTGGTGGACGGCTCGAACCTGGTCCACCGCCTGGGCGGGCCGGACACGCCCCCGTCCACGCTGGTAGGACGCATCCGGGCCGCCGTGCCGGCGACCGTGGAGGTGGAGCTGCTGTTCGACGGGGTGGGCCACGGGGTGACCGGGCGCGTGGCGCAGAACATGCACGTCCGCTACTCGGGCCGCAGAACGGCTGACGAGGCGATCCTCGAGCTCGTGGGCGACGGCGCCAGCGCCCCGCTGGAATCGGCGCGGACGCTGGTCGTGACCGACGACCGGGACCTCCGGACGGCCCTCACCGCGAGGGGCGCCAGAACGGCTGGCACCGCGTGGCTGCTGGGCCGGATGAACGTCCCGGTGGCGGCACCCGTGGCCGGGCAGCGACGACCCTCGATCGGGGCGGGCCGCCGCCCGGCGGGCCCGGCCGGCGGCGCGGGCGGTGCCGGGACAACCCTTGGCGCACCCGGCGGGGACGACGACGACGCGCGCCGCTGGCGGCCGGGGCGCGGCGCGACCTCCAAGTCCGGGCCGGCCCACAAGATCGCGCGACACCGGCGGCACCCTCGCCACCTCTGAGCCCGCGGGTGTCGGGCCGCCGCCCGCGAGCAGCCGGGCAACCCGCCGCGGGCAGCGAGGCGCCTGCGCCCGGGGATCGAACGATCGTTCGCCCACGGGCTATGCGTTCACCGGTGGACAAGGATGACCGGCCTGTGGACAACCGCGCCGCTCGGTGTGGATGGCCACGCCCCGGACGTGGGCCGCGCCCATCCCGAGACGGCGTGGCGACTGTCGGCAATTGGCGCCATAGCACAATATGTTGCGATCCGATTCCCCATCGCACCACTACATCTTGTGGTTTGGGTCTTGACCTCGCCCCGCCGGGCACGTAGATTCCCCTAGTCGCCCTGACGCCGGACGACCGTCGAAGGGTCCGTGGGGTGGGCGGCAACCGCCGCCCGTCGGCCCGGAGAAGCGTCTGGCGCAGCCGACCCGACGGACGGCCTCGCACCTGCGCCTCACCCCCATCCGTGAGCGCGAGGCCGGCTCCCGCCCGGTCTGCCCATGCGTGAACACCAGCCCCCGGTCTCTGTGCTCGGGGAAGGGACGCCCGGGCGACCGCGACGAATCGTCGGCGCCAGTGGAGGGCCCGCCAGAGCGGGCGCGGAGGAGACGCAACCGATGGCCCAGGCACGCGAGGTTGTCCCGGTGATGGACGCGAAGGTCGGCACGAAGAAGTCGAAGGCTGGCTCGGCCGCGGCCGAGAGCCGCACCGGGCTCGGGGGGCCATACGGCACCAGCTTCACGGGCGAGGGCACGCGCGGCCTCACGCTCGAGCGCCGCTGGACGCGGCCGGGCGTCCACCCCTACGACGAGATCACCTGGGAGTACCGGACCGCGGGCATCAGCTCCGAGACCGGCAAGACCGTGTTCGAGCAGAAGGACGTGGAGGTTCCCGCGTTCTGGAGCCAGCTCGCCACCAACGTCGTGGTCAGCAAGTACTTCCGCGGCCACGTGGGCACGCCGGAGCGCGAGCACAGCGTCAAGCAGCTGATCGACCGCGTCGTCCAGACCATCGCCGGGTGGGCGGAGACCAACCGCTACTTCGCCACGGACGAGGACCTGGCCGCGTTCCAGGCCGAGCTGACCCACCTGCTCGTCCACCAGAAGATGAGCTTCAACTCGCCCGTCTGGTTCAACGTCGGGATCGAGACCAAGCCGCAGTGCTCAGCCTGCTTCATCAACTCGGTCCAGGACAACATGAGCAGCATCATGGACCTCGCCAAGACCGAGGCCATGCTGTTCAAGTACGGCTCGGGCGCGGGCGTGAACCTGTCGCCCATCCGCTCGTCCAAGGCCAGGATGTCCGGCGGCGGCATCGCGTCGGGCCCGGTCAGCTTCATGCGCGGCTACGACGCGTTCGCGGGCGTCATCAAGTCGGGCGGCAAGACCCGTCGCGCGGCCAAGATGGTCATCCTCAACGTGGACCATCCGGACGTGATGGACTTCATCGAGTCCAAGGCCAGCGAGGAGAGGAAGGCCTGGGCCCTGATCGAGCAGGGCTACGACCCGTCCTTCACCGGCGAGGCGTACGGCTCGGTGTTCTTCCAGAACGCCAACCACAGCGTCCGCGTCACCGACGAGTTCATGCGCGCGGTCGAGCGCGACGCGGAGTGGCAGACCCACGAGGTCACCGACGGGCAGCCCGCCGGCACGTACAAGGCGCGGGACATCTTCCGCAAGATGGCCGAGGCCGCCCACCTGTGCGGCGACCCGGGCATCCAGTACGACACCACCATCAACGACTGGAACCCGGTGTCCGCCAGCGCGCGGCAGAACGCCACCAACCCCTGCTCCGAGTTCAGCTTCCTCGACGACACCAGCTGCAACCTCGCCAGCCTCAACCTGATGAAGTTCGTCCGCGAGGACGGCGAGTTCGACGTGGACGCCTTCCGCTTCGCGGTCAAGGTCACGATCACCGCTCAGGAGATCCTGGTCGACAACGCCAGCTACCCGACCCAGAAGATCGAGGCGAACAGCCACCGCTTCCGGCCGCTGGGCCTGGGCTACGCCAACCTCGGCGCGCTGCTCATGAACCGCGGCCTCGGCTATGACTCGGACCGGGGCCGGGACTACGCCGCCGCCGTGACGGCGATCATGCACGGCGAGGCGTATCGCCAGAGCGCCGTCATCGCCCGGGACCACGGCGGCGCCTTCGTCGAGTTCGACGTCAACCGCGAGCCGTTCCTGCGCGTCGTGGAGATGCACCGCGACGCCGCGCGCCGGCTGCCCGAGGACACGATCCCGGCGGACATGGTGGGCGCCGCCCGCTCGACCATCGACGAGGCGCTGGAGCTGGGCCGGCAGCACGGCTACCGCAACGCCCAGGTGACGCTCCTCGCGCCCACCGGGACCATCGCGTTCATGATGGACTGCGACACCACCGGGATCGAGCCCGACATCGCGCTCATCAAGTACAAGAAGCTCGTCGGCGAGGGCTACCTCAAGATCGTCAACCAGACGGTCCCGCACGCCCTGCGCACGCTCGGCTACACGCCGGAGCAGGTGGAGGAGATCCTCGCCTACATCAACGAGCGCGAGACCATCGAGGGCGCGCCGGGCCTGCGGAGCGAGCACCTGCCGGTCTTCGACTGCGCGTTCAAGCCGGTCAACGGCGAGCGGTCCATCCACTACATGGGCCACGTCCGGATGATGGGGGCGGTCCAGCCGTTCCTGTCCGGCGCCATCTCCAAGACGGTCAACATGCCCGAGGCCGCCACGGCCGAGGAGATCGAGGCCGTCTACCTGGAGGGCTGGAAGCGGGGCCTCAAGGCCATCGCGGTCTACCGCGACGGCTCCAAGCGCAGCCAGCCGCTGTCCACCGGCAAGAAGAAGGACGAGGCCCCCGAGGGCTCGGTCGAGGACAGGGCGACCATCGAGAGCCTGCGCAAGCAGCTCGCGGCGGCCCAGGTCGAGGCCACGCGGCCGCATCGCCACCGGCTGCCCGCCGAGCGCAGCGCGATGACCCACAAGTTCGAGATCGCCGGGCACGAGGGCTACATCACGGTGGGCCTCTACCCGGACGGCCAGCCGGGCGAGATCTTCCTCAAGATGGCCAAGGAGGGCTCGACCATCTCGGGCCTGATGGACACGCTGGCCACCTCGGTGAGCCTGGCGCTCCAGTACGGCGTGCCGCTCAAGGACGTGGTGAACAAGTTCGCCCACGTCCGGTTCGAGCCCAGCGGCTTCACGGGCAACCC
>JAKAHL010000113.1 GCA_021815005.1 Chloroflexota bacterium | reverse complement strand
GGAGGGCAACGGATATCGCGCCTACGCCGACGCGGACGTCGCCCGGCTGCGCCTCGTGGTCTCGCTCCGCCGCCTCGGCCTCGGCCCCGAGGACGCGGGCCGGCTCGCCCGGCTCTGCCTAGAGCACGGCGAGGCGGACCTCGACCTGGCGCCGCTCCTCGCCAACCTCGGCAACCAGCGCGACGCCATCGCCCGCCAGCGGGCCGACCTCGACCGGCTCGAGGCCGAGCTGCTCGATCTCGAGGGCACCATCGCGGCCGCCGGCCGTGCCAGGAGGACCACGACCATGCCCGACCACGCCCCCATTCGCGTGCTGTTCCTGTGCACGCACAACAGCGCCCGCAGCCAGATGGCCGAGGCGCTCCTGGGCCGGCTGGGCGGCGAGGACTTCTTCGTGCGCTCTGCCGGCACCGAGCAGACCCGCGTCAACCCTCTCGCCGTCCGCACGCTCGCCGAGCTGGGCATCGACTGGTCCGGCGCCCGGAGCAAGGTGCTCACCGAGTTCGTGGACCAGCCGTGGGACTATGTGATCACCGTGTGCGACCGCGCGCGCCAGGCCTGCCCCGTGTTCCCGGGCGCGGTCAACTCCCTCCACTGGGGCCTCGACGACCCGTCCGAGGTGGAGGGGACCGACGAGGTCCGGCTGGCGGCTTTCCACCGGACGGCCCACGAGATCTCCGTCCGTCTGCGCCCGTTTGTCGAGATCGCCCGCCGGGCCGCCGACCGCTGATCCGGGCCGATAGGCCCGGCTTTCACGACGCCCGGCCCGCTCAGCGGACCGCATGCCCATACGATGTTCAGCGCGCACTGAAGCGTGCCAGCACGAGGTTCCCGATGCCCCCCACCGCGTCCGCCGCCCCGACCCGCCGCCTCAGGCTGCTCGACCGCTACCTCACGGTCTGGATCTTCGCGGCGATGGCCGGCGGCATCCTGCTCGGGGTCCTGGTACCCGGAGTGGCCCCGCTCCTCGACCGGCTGTCCGTGGGCACGACATCGGTGCCGATCGCGATCGGGCTGATCCTGATGATGTATCCGCCCCTCGCCAAGGTCCGCTACGAGGAGATCGGGCGGGTCTTCCGCGACGTGAAGGTGCTGGCCCTGTCGCTGGTGCAGAACTGGGTGATCGGCCCGCTCCTGATGTTCGCCCTGGCGGTCGTCTTCCTGCGCGACTACCCGGAGTACATGGCCGGGCTCATCCTCATCGGACTCGCGCGCTGCATCGCCATGGTCATCGTCTGGAACGACCTCGCCCGCGGCGACCCCGAGTACTGCGCCGGGCTGGTGGCCTTCAACTCGATCTTCCAGGTGCTGTTCTACTCGGTCTTCGCCTACGTGTTCATCACCGTCCTGCCGACCTGGTTCGGGCTCCAGGGCACGGTCGTGGAGATCACGATCCCGCAGATCGCGCAGAGCGTGTTCATCTACCTCGGCATCCCGTTCATCGCGGGCTTCCTGACGCGGCGCGTGCTGATCCGCCGCCGCGGCCGCGACTGGTACGAGCGCGTGTTCGTGCCCCGGATCAGCCCCGTCACGCTCGTCGCGCTGCTGTTCACCATCGTCGTGATGTTCAGCCTCAAGGCCGAGAACATCGTGGCCCTGCCGCTGGACGTCGTGCGGATCGCGGTCCCGCTGCTCATCTACTTCGTCGTGATGTTCCTCGTCACGTTCGCGATGAGCGTGCGAGCGAAGGCGACCTATGCCCAGACGGTGTCGCTGTCGTTCACCGCGGCGTCCAACAACTTCGAGCTGGCGATCGCGGTGGCGGTGGCGACGTTCGGGATCTCGAGCGGCGCGGCGTTCGCGGCGGTCATCGGCCCGCTGGTCGAAGTGCCGGTCATGATCGCCCTGGTCAACGTCGCGTTCCGGCTGGGGCGGCGCTACTACCCGCGCGAGCTGAGGGTCATCGACGCGGCGGCCTAGGGACCGGCACCGGCCGACCGGCCGGTCAGACCTCGCGGGCCGCCCCCATCGGCTCGGCAGGCGCCCGACCCTGCCGCAGCAGCGCCGCAATCGCCTGCATGGGTCCCGTCGCGTGGCGGAAGAACGCCTGGCAGCCGGCGCACAGGTAGATCAGGCCCGGCTCCCCGTCGGGCGTGTCGACGAACCGGTCCCTGGGGCGGCCGCCGTGGCAGGCCCACCGTACGTCGCAGGTGCGGCAATAGGCCGGCAGCGTGTCGCGCTTCGCCAGCCCGAACGCACGCTGGGCGTCCGATGCCACGAGCTCTGCCATCGGCGTCTCGGTGATGTTGCCCAGCCGATACCCCTCCTCGACGAAGTGGTTGCAACTGTAGAGGTCGCCGTTGTGCTCCAGCGCGAGCGCGGTGCCGCACGTCTCGGCGTGGATGCACAGCGACGGCGGCTCGCGCCCACGAGGTTGGCCAGCGTGACGTCGAACAGCCGGACGAACACCTCGCCGATGTCGCGCCGAACCCACTCGTCGAACACCGCGACCAGGAACGCGCCGTACTGGTCCGGGGTGATCGAGCGGTCGGTGACCAGGCGACCTTCCTGGCGGCAGAGCGGGCGGTCCCGCCACGACCGCCACGGCGCCTCGCGCGCGAGCCCCGGCGCTAGGCCCAGGTCGGCCAGCGGGACGTCGATCCGGGGCGCGGGCAGACGCTCGATGACCAGGATGAGCTGGAGGAACCGCGAGCCGAGGTCGTCGCGGAGGTAGCGGTAGACCTCCAACGGGTGGTCGGCGTTCGCCGCGTGGAGCGCCGTCAGCGTGTTGAACTCGACGCCGTGGGCGCGGAGGCGCTCGAGCCCGCGAAGGACGCGCTCCGACGTCGGCGCGCCGCCCCGGTCCACCCGGTAGCGGTCGTGCAGCGCCGGCGGCCCGTCCACGCTGACCCCGACGAGGAACCGGTGCTCCGCGAAGAACGCGGCGAACTCGTCGTCGATGAGCGTGCCGTTGGTCTGGATCGTGTACTCGACCTCCATCCCCGGCCGGCAGTGGCGCTCGACTAGCTCCACTGCCGGCCGAAGAAGTCGATCCCCATCAGGGTGGGCTCGCCGCCCTGCCAGGCGATGTTCACGTACGGGCCGCGCTGCGCGTCGATGACCTGGCGGACGTAGGCCTCGGGCAGGTCGTCCGCCATCCGGAAGCGGCTGCCGGGGTAGAGCATCACCTCACGGACGTCGCGCTCGGCCTCGCGACGGTGGGCCTCGTGTCCGGCGCGGTCGTGGGCTCGATGCCGGTCCGCTGGGCCGTGGCGTCGCACCGGTTCTCGATCGCCCGCCAGGAGCAGATCACCCGGGCCGACGACCGCGACATCGACCGGGACGCCGACTACGAGACGAGGCAGGAGCCGAAGGAGGGCGCCCCCGACGCGACCCTCGGCCCGCTCACCGCTGCGGTCATGTTCATCGGCCTCTCGATCTTCGCCGGCTGGCTGCTCGAGAGGGCCTGCGTGGACTCGAGAACCTGGTCACCGGCCAGGTCCGCCTGATGTCGGAGATGCCGCCGTTCCCGATGACCATCATCGGGGGATGCTCGTCCAGCTCGCGACGACCAGGATGGGCCTGGCCAGGCTGATCGACCGACGCCGCGTCAACGAGGCGCCCGGGGTTGCCCTGGACGCGCTGATCCTGACGGCCATCGGCACGATGTCGCTGGCCGCGATCGGCTCGAACCTGGCGCCGATCGTCATCCTCTCCGCAGCCGCCATCGCTTGGAGCGTGCTCGGCGTCCTTGTGATCGCGCCGCGGCTCTTCCGGGTGCGCTGGTTCGAGAACGCGATCGGCGACGTCGGCCAGTCGCAGGGCACGATCGCCACCGGGTTCATGCTCATCGACATGGCCGATCCGCGGAAGGCGACCGGGGCGTCAGAGTCGTTCGGCTACAAGCAGCTGCTGTTCGAGCCGTTCGTCGGCGGCGGGTTCATCACCGCGATGGCCGTTCCGTTCACCCACTACCTCGGCGCCCCGTGATGCCGGTGGTGTCCACCGTGGCCACGGTCGCGGTGCTGCTGGGGGCGCCCGACTCGCACGCAGGTCGCCCAGCGCCTGAGGCGGCCGACACACCTGCAGGCTGGCGCCGCCGGCACCGGCAGGTGATGATGGCCGCGACCGCGCGACGGCCGAGGCGCGTCGCGAGAAGAGGAGACCGTCCATGGCTGACCTGCGGCCCAAGCGGATCGCCGAGCTCATCGCCCCGTACCGGGTGGAGCCCGGCCGCAAGGTGCGCCTCGCCAGGGACTTCCCCACGGATGCGCCGGGGGCGTTCGGCAAGACCGGCGCGCGGCAGGCCCGCGACCTGCTCGAACGCGACGTCAGCCTGCTCGCCGAGTACCAAGAGCGCCTGGCCGCCCAGGACACGTACGGCGTGCTGGTGCTGATCCAGGCGATCGACGCCGCCGGCAAGGACGGGACCATCCGCCACGTGATGAGCGGCGTGAACCCGCAGGGCGTTGAGGTCTCGAGCTTCAAGACGCCGTCGGCCGAGGAACAGGACCATGACTACCTGTGGCGGTACGCGCGCCGCCTGCCCAGCCGCGGCTCGATCGGCATCTTCAACCGCTCGTACTACGAGGAGGTCCTGGTCGTCCGCGTCCACCCCGAGCTCCTCGCGGCCGAGAAGCTCCCGCCGGCCTCCAAGCGGGGCGGAATCTGGCGCCGTCGCTACCGCGAGATCAACGACTGGGAGCACTACCTCGCCGACCAGGGCTTCAAGATCGTCAAGCTGTTCCTCAACGTGTCCAGGGAGGAGCAGCGGCGGCGGTTCCTCGACCGCATCGACGAGCCGCAGAAGAACTGGAAGTTCTGCGCGGCGGACGCAGCCGAGCGCGCCCGCTGGGACGACTACCAGCGGGCGTTCGCGGACATGCTCACGAACACGAGCACCGACTGGGCGCCGTGGTACGTGGTCCCGGCCGACGACAAGCCGTTCGCGCGGCTCGTGGCCGCCGGCGCCATCGCGCATGCGCTGGTCGAGATCAACCCGCGCTATCCCAAGGTCAGCGCCGAGGCGAGGGCCGCCCTGGAGCGGGCGCGCGCGGATCTCATCGCCGAGGGCCCGGGTGGCGAGGACGCGCCGGTCGCGGATGACGGCCCGGCGCCGGACGGGGACCCGGCGGACGAACCCCGCAAGCGGGGCAAGACGAAGGGCCACAAGAAGGCGAAGCGCTAGACGGTCAGCCAGGGTTCGCGGCCGCCCCCTCGGTCACCACCAGCAGCACGACGGCGTCCTCGCCCAGCCCCAGCGTCGCCCGCCGCGCCGTCGCGCCGTCGCCCGTCAGCGCGGCCGTCGCGCCCGCCAGCGACGCGCAGCCGCACGGCCCAGCGTCCACCCCGCCCGCGCGGAGGATCGGCGCGGCGGCGGCGGCCTCGTCGTCGCCCACGGCCACCGCCGCGTCGAGACCCGCCCGGAGCACCGGCCAGGCGAGGCTCGACGGGGTCCCGCAGTTGAGCCCCGCCATCGTCGTTACCCGGGTGGGGACCGTGACGGCCTCTCCAGCGCGCAGGCTCGCCAGCACGCAGGCGGCGGCGGCAGGCTCCACGCTCACCACCGCGGTGCGGGCGGGGTCAGGCCGGCTCCGGGCATGGGTGACCGCGGCCTGCGCCAGGGAGCCCACGCCCACCGGCACCAAGAGCAGGTCCGGCCCTGCGATCCCGCGCGCCGCCAGCTGGTCGTCCGCCTCGGCGAACAGGGTGGCGTACCCCTCCACGATCCAGCGCGGGACCTGCTCGTAGCCGGGCCAGGCGGTGTCCTGCAGGAGCACCGCGCCCGTGGCCTCGGCGGCGGCGGCCGCGGCCGCGACGGCGTCGTCGTAGGAGCCGCCCACGTCGGTCACCGGCGCGCCCTCCGCCTCGATGGCGGCGATCGCCCGGGCGGAAACCCCGGCCGGGACGAACACGCGGGCGCGGTGCCCCAGCAGGCGGGCGAACCTCGCCACCGCGCGCCCGTGGTTGCCGTCGGTGGCGGTGGCGAACGTGACCGGCGCCGCGCCGCCGAGCCCCGCCTCGAGAGCGCGGTGGACGGCCCACGACGCGCCCAGCGCCTTGAACGCGGGCAGGCCCAGCCGGCTCGTCTCGTCCTTGGCGAAGACGCGGCCGACACGCAGGCGAGCGGCAACCTCCGGGAGCTCCACGAGCGGCGTCGGCTCGTAGCCCTCGAGCGAGCGGTGGAACGCCACCACGTCGGCTGCCGCGGGCGCGCACGACCAGGAGCGGTCGCGCGGGTTGGGCTGCCAGTCGCGCGGGCCCGACCCCAGGTCGATCCGGTCGTCCGCCATGTCGGCTCCTCCTCAGCTCGCCACGGCGGCCCGCTCCGCCGGCATCCGCGCCACGATCGCGAGGGCGCCCGCGCAGGCGACCGCCACGACCGCGGTCCCGGCCATCGCCGTCGGCAGGCCAACGGTCACCGACATCACACCCATCAGCGGCGGGTACACCACCGAGCCCACCACCGACGCGGCGACCATCACGCCGGCCACCGCCGACGCCCGGCCCGGGAAACGCTCGCCGGCGATCGCCACGATCAGCGGGTAGATTGGGCCCGCCGCGAAGCCCACCACCGCGAACAGCAGGACCGACGCGGCCAGCGACGGCGCGAGCACCGCGCCGACGAGCGCGACCGAGGCGCCCAGCGAGGCGAGGATCGCCAGGCCGAGGTGATCGAAGCGGTCCGCCATACGGCTGCC
>JAKAHL010000112.1 GCA_021815005.1 Chloroflexota bacterium | reverse complement strand
GGAACCACGTCCAACGTGCCAGGCCTGCCCACCTACCCGAACGTTCCGATCGCGAGCTCCAGTCCGGCGCCGTCCGCCGGCGCCTCCGCCTCTCCCGGCGCCTCCGCCTCTCCCGGCGCCTCCGCCTCTCCCGGCGCCTCCGCCGCGCCGTCGTCAACGCCTGGCGCGTACCTCAAGCAGACCGAGACGGTGAACTACGCGAACTCGACGGACGTCAAGACGGTGTCCACGCCCGCCGGCTCCAACGGCACGCTGTCGGGGGCGGTGTACGTGGACTCCCAGGCGCTCCAGAAGGCCGGCTTCAAGGATGCGGCCGCCTTGGAGACCACGATCGAGGCCGCAGTCGGGGCGCCGCAGGGCTCCATCTCCACCACGGCGGTCACGCTCCTGGGGGCGTCGGCGGCGGCGACCACCCTGCCCGCCCCGGGCCCGCTCGACATGCTGCCGGGCATTCTGCCCACCGTGGGCGGCGCGCTGCTCGCCCTGGCTCTGGTGTTCCTGGTCTGGCGCAACATGCGGGCCCTCCGCGGGCGTGCCGAGGAGATGCAGCTGGCCGCCGCCCGGCTGAGCATGCCGGCGCTCGCGATGGGCGAGATGGGCACCACCACCACCCGCGAGGCGCCGCTCGGCGCGGCCGGCTTCCGCGAGGAGGACCTCCCGCGGCTGGCCGAATCGCCGCAGTCCCGGATCGGCGAGCGCCTCCGCCAGTTCGCCGAGCAGGAGCCGGACGAGGTCGCCAACCTCGTCCGCACGATGCTCGACGAGGACGAGCGCGTCACGCGGCGCGGCCGGTAGGACTCGATGACCGAGCAGGCACTCCCCGCCGCCGCGACCGCCGTCCGCCTGACGGGCGCCCAGCGCGTGGCCGCCCTGATGATCACCATCGGGACGACTGCCGCCGCGAACGTGCTCTCGCGCCTGACGCCCGAGCTGGCCGAGAAGGTCGCGGCTGAGATCCTGATCACGCGGTCCGTCAAGCCCGCGGTGCGCGATCAGGTTCTGGAGGAGACGTACACCGCCCTGTTCAGCCACATGACCGACCTCCAGGGCGGCCCCCAGTACGCGCTCGAGCTGTTCGTCGAGGCGTTCGGGGAGAAGAAGGGCATGGACCTGCTCGAGCGGGTGTCGGCCAGCCAGATCCGCCCGCCCTTCGACTTCCTGCTCCGCGCCGACCCGATGCAGGTCGCCCAGCTGCTCGAGTCCGAGCACCCGCAGACGACCGCCATCGTCCTCGCCCACCTCGAGCCGCGGACCGCGGCTCGGATCCTCACCCTGCTCGACCCCGCCCTCCAGGTGGAGGTGGCGCGGCGGATCGCCCAGACCGACCAGACCACGCCCGAGGCGGTCGCGGTGGTGGAGGAGGGGATCAGCCGGCGGATCAGCTCGGTGGTGCAGGAGTCCACCAAGGTCGGCGGGCGCAAGCCGCTCGCCCAGGTGCTCAACCAGGTGGACCGCACCACCGAGCGCCAGATCCTGGGCAGCCTCCAGGAGCTCGACGCCGAGCTGGCGGACGAGGTTCGCAAGTTCATGTTCGTGTTCGAGGACATCGCGCTCCTCGACGACCGCTCGATGCAGCGTCTGGTCCGCGAGATCGACACCAAGGACCTGTCGCTCGCCCTGCGCAATGTGGACGATGCCCTCAAGGCCAAGTTCTTCGCCAACATGAGCTCCCGGGCGGCAGAGATGCTCAAGGACGAGATGTCCGTCGGCGGGCAGGTCCGGATCAAGAACATCGAGGAGGCCCAGGGCCGGATCGTCGAGATCGTCAAGCGGCTCGAGGATGCCGACGAGATCTACATCAACCGGGGGGGCGAAGGTGAGTTCGCCTGACCGCATCTTCTCCGGGCGCAAGTCTCGTCTCCCGGGCCAGTGGACCGGGGGGCTGGCGGTAGCCGGGCAGCCGGGCCTGCCGGCGCTGGACCCCCGCGCGCAGGCCGAGCTCGAGGCGCGGGAGCGCGCCGATGCCCAGCGCCTGGCCGAGGCGCTGCGCGTTGCGGAGGAGCGCGGGTACGCGGCGGGGCGCGAGCGCGGGGAGGCGGAGCTGGCGTCGGCGATCGCGGCCGCCGGCGCCCTGGCGAGCTCGCTCGAGGCGGCGATCCCGCGGGACGTGGACATGGTGGCCCGGACCGTGGCGGAGCTCGCGCTCGTCATCGCGCGGCGGGTCGTCGGCGCGGAGCTGCGCCACGAGCCGGCGGTGCTGATCGCCGCCATCGAGGCCGGGCTGCGGCAGGCCGTCGGCGCGTCGTCGGTGCAGGTCGAGCTCCATCCCGACGCGGTCGCGCCGGTCGAGGCGGCGTGGCTCGGTCGCCGGGGCGCCCGCCACCGGGGCCTGATGTGGTCCTTCGTCGGGGATCCGACGCTGGCGCCCGGCGGGTGCCGGCTCCGGACCGAGTACGGCGTGGTGGGCGCTGGGCTCGAGGACCAGCTTGCGGAGGTCGCCGCTGCCCTCGACGCATCAATTCCGGGGTATGTCAGCTCGGCCCTGGGCGCCGGGGAGGACCGCTCCTCCGCTGCCCGCACGGCCGATCTCGCGACCCTCGCCTCGGCGCCGGCGGAGGCCGTGCGCGCCCCTGGCCGCGGGGGTGCGGCCGGCGAGCACACCCTGCCGATCGTCCCGGGCGAGGAGGCCATCGCCGCGCCGTTCGGGCTGCTGGGCATGGAGGCGGCGTCGTGACCAGCCGGCCGCACCCCCCGCTGCTCGGGCACCTCCGTCGGGCCGTGAGCACCGCGACCACGCTCCAGACGCAGGGCTCGGTCACGCGCGTCGTGGGCAACACCATCGAGGCCGCGGGGCTGACCGTCCGCCTGGGCTCGATCTGCTGGGTGGACCTCGAGGGCGAGACGCCGGTGTCCGCCGAGGTCGTGGGCTTCCGCGACCAGCGCATCACGCTCGTGCCCTTCGGGGACATCGCGGGCGTCGAGCCCGGCTCGGCGGTCCGCGTGCGCGACCAGCAGTTCCGGGTGCCGGTGGGGCGCGGCGTGCTCGGCCGGGTGCTTGACGGCTTCGGCCGCCCGATCGACGGCAAGGGCCCGCTCCACGCCGATGCCCGCGTGATCTCCGCCGCGATCCCGGACCCGCTCGCCCGGGCGCGCATCACCCGGACGATGTCCACCGGCGTCCGCGCGGTCGACGGCCTGCTCACCACCGGCACCGGCCAGCGGATGGGCATCTTCGCCGGCTCCGGCGTGGGCAAGTCCACCCTGCTGGGCATGATCGCGCGGCACGCGTCGTCGGACGAGAACGTCATCGCGCTGATCGGCGAGCGCGGCCGCGAGGTCCAGGAGTTCATCGACGAGCAGCTCGGCCCGGAAGGCCTGGAGCGCTCCGTGGTGGTCGTCGCCACCTCCGACCAGCCGGCCCTGCTCCGCCTCAAGGCCGCCGAGGTGGCGATGGCGATCGCCGAGTCGTTCCGCGACGAGGGCGACGACGTGGTCCTGCTGATGGACTCGGTCACCCGCCTCGCGATGGCCCAGCGCGAGATCGGCCTCGCGGCGGGCGAGCCGCCGGCCCTCCGCGGCTACCCGCCGAGCGTGTTCAGCTACCTGCCGCGGCTGCTGGAGCGGGCCGGGAACGCGGACGCCGGCACGATCACCGGGTTCTTCACCGTTCTCGTCGAGGGTGACGACTTCAACGAGCCCGTCGCGGACACGGTCCGCTCGATCCTCGACGGGCACATCGTCCTGACGCGGGCCCTCGCGGAGCGCAACCACTACCCGGCCATCGACGTGCTGGCGTCCGTGTCGCGCGTCATGCCGACGATCACCACCGATCACCACCGGCGGCTGGCGGGATCGCTCCGCGCGACGCTGGCCGAGTTCGACGGCGCCCGCGACCTGATCGAGGTGGGCGCCTATGCCCCGGGCACCTCGGAGGCGATCGACCGCGCCATCCGCCTCAAGCCGGACATCGACGAGCTCCTCCGCCAGGACGCTGACGAGACCGACGACGTGGCCAGCACGGTGGCGGCGATGGAGGGGCTGGGTCTGCTGGACGGGCTGCCCGCCACGGTGAGGGCTGACCGGTGAGCGGCGGGTTCCGGCTGGGCGTCGTGCTCCGCCTGCGCGAGATGGCCGAGGACGCGGCGCGCGCCAAGCTCGCCACGGCCGTGGACGCGCATCGCGTCGCCACCCAGGCGCTGGTCGCCTTGACCGACGCCGAGCACGCCGCGGAGGGGCGGCTCGTCGAGATGGGCGCCTCGGGCGCCCAGGCGGGCGACCTCCGCGCAGCGAGCGCCGGGGTCGAGGCCGCCGAGCTCGCCACGGCGCAGGGGCGGACGAGGCTCATGGCGGCGTCGGAGGGCCTGCTCGTGGCCCGCGGCGCCCTGGCCGAGGCGTCCAAGCGACGCGATGTCGTCGAGCGGTTGCGCGACCGGATTCGCCTGCTGGAGGCCAAGGAGGCACAGCACCGAGAGGACAGCCAGCTGTCCGAGATCGCCGGCGTGCGGCACGCCCGGGCGCTGGGCAGTCGCGAGGTGGAGCCGTGAGCGGACCCGCTGCAGTCGAGCAGGTGCTCGCCCGGATCAGCCAGATCCAGAGCTGCCTGGCGTGTGCGGACGACAGCGTCGCCGGCCTGATCGGGCCGCGTGCGATCGGCGGGGCGCCGGGGCCGCCCACGGCGGGGTCGGCCCTCGGCGGGACCTTCGCGTCGGTGCTGGCGTCCACGTCGGCCGGCGGGGTGGTGACGTCGGGCGGGGACGCCTCCGCGTGGGCCATCCCGTGGGTCGCCGGCGCGGCGCCGGTCGCCACGCCCGCAGGCACCAGCGCGATGGCGGGGCTGTCGCGCCTGGCGGCCGCTGGGGGATCGGCGCCCGGCGCCGTGGTGTGGCCGGTGCGCGGCAGCATCACCCAGGGCTTCGGCCCCTCGACCTGCACGCTCGAGCCGCCGGCGACCGTCAACGGCACCCGCTACGCCCACTACCACGACGGCCTCGACGTCGGCGCCTCCGAGGGCACGCCGGTCCGGTCGATGGCCTCCGGCACCGTGGAGTTCGCCGGCCGCTACCCCGATGGGGCCGAGGTGGTTCGCGTCCGGCACGCGGACGGGTCCGTGGCGCTCTATGCGCACCTCCAGCCGGACCTCGCGGTGCGTCAGGGCGACACGGTGGCCGCCGGTCAGAGGCTGGGCAGCGTGGGCATGACCGGCAACACCACCGGCCCCCACCTGCACCTCGAGCTGACCGTGGACGGCAAGGCCGTTGACCCGCTGCCCGTGCTCGACAGCGGCCATCTGCCGGGCGCCGTCGCGAGGGCCGCCGTTGTCGCCCCGCCGGCTTCCGGAGCGCGGGCCTCTGCGCTCGCCGCCGCCGATGGACAGCTCACGCAAGCCGCGCTCGACCAGTTCGATGCAGTCGGTGCCCAGATCCCGTACCACGCGGAGATCCGCGACGCGGCCGTGCGCGCTGGCGTGGACCCCCTGCTGCTGGCATCGCTCGTGCGGGCGGAGTCGGGCTTCCGCGCCGACGCCGTGTCGTCGGCCGGAGCCCAGGGGCTGTGCCAGCTGATGCCGGCGACCGCCTCGTCGATGGGCGTCACCGACCCGCTCGACGCAGTGCAGAACCTGCGCGCCGGCGCCCGCTACCTCGCGAGCGACCTGCGCCTCTATGGACGCACCGACGTCGCCCTCGCCGCGTACCACGACGGCAAGGGCGCCGTTGCCGCCGCGGGCGGCGTGCCCGACTACCCCGTGACCCAGCGCTACATCGACCGAATCTGCTCGTACTGGACCACCTATCGGGAGGCTGCCGCATGAGAACATGGCTTATCGATCCGACGCAGCGGACCCTCGTCAGCGCGCTGGACGGCCTTGCCTCCCGCGTGCCGGCCGCGGCCGCGGATCACGCCACCTCGAGGACGTCGAGCTCCACCGGCGCCGGCGATTCCTTCGCCTCGATCCTCGCGGACGCGAGTTCCAGCAGCGCCTCGACGTCGAGCGTGCACTGGCCGCTCAGCGCGGCCCCGGCAGCCTCCTCGCCGACATCGGCGGCTGGCACAACCGCTACGACGGCACCCGATCCCGCCACGGTCAACGCGGTAGCTGCGGCCACGACCCAGGCCGCGACGGCGCCGGCAACGCCACTGGCAGCGGCCGCGCCCAAGTTGACAACGCAGGCCATTGTCAGCGCGGCGACCCAGGTCGCCCAAGGCGTCGGCACCGGCTCCGCCACCGGCACAGGCTCCACCGGCCCTGCCGGGTCGGGCTCGTCGGCGTGGGGGGCGCCGATCGACCTGTCCATCCCGTCGGGCAACACGTACACCCTCGCCCGGCAGTGGTACTACGCGATCGAGAACCCGTCGGCCGCCCCGGCCGGCTCGGTCTTCTCGCAGGCGTCCAGCCCCGGGCCGACCGTGGCGAGCTGGCAATCCGGCGCGCCCGGCGGACCGACGCCCTCCTACGGCGCGTTCCAGCTCCGCCAGCTCCTCGACCAGTTCAACACCCAGGGGACCACGTACTGGCCGACCGGCGTCTACCCTGCGATCCCGTCCGACGTGTTCACCGCGGCCGGCTGGGCCGGCGGCCACGACACGAGGGGCGCGGCGACCCAGGTCGCCCAAGGCGTCGGCACCGGCTCCGCCACCGGCACAGGCTCCACCGGCCCTGCCGGGTCGGGCTCGTCGGCGTGGGGGGCGCCGATCGACCTGTCCATCCCGTCGGGCAA